>NZ_JBSGBN010000007.1:43187-65578 GCF_053601275.1 Streptomyces sp. NPDC004752
GGCCGGGTGGCGGCGTGCCGTGCCATGGCGGGTTGCCGGGGGCGGCGGCCCCCAAAGGGGCGCGGGGAACTGCGCGATCGGCCACGATGTTGCGGTGGCCGGCTGACGGCGTGCCGTGCCATGGCGGGTTGCCGGGGGTGGCGCCCCGGTAGCGTAGCGATCACGTGGCGGCGTGCCGTGTCACGGCGGGTTGCCGGGGGTGGCGCCCCGGTAGCGTAGCGATCACGTGGCGGCGTGGTGTGTGACGGCCGAACCGCCGGAGGCAGGGCGCGGGGAACTGCGCGATCAGCCACGATGGTGTGGTGGCCGGGTGGCGGCGTGCCGTGCCATGGCGGGTTGCCGGGGGCGGCGGCCCCCAAAGGGGCGCGGGGAACTGCGCGATCGGCCACGATGTTGCGGTGGCCGGCTGACGGCGTGCCGTGCCATGGCGGGTTGCCGGGGGTGGCGCCCGGTAGCGCAGCGATCACGTGGCGGCGTGGTGTGTGACGGCCGAACCGCCGGAGGCAGGGCGCGGGGAACTGCGGGATCGGCCACGATGGTGTGGTGGCCGGGTGGCGGCGTGCCGTGCCATGGCGGGTTGCCGGGGGTGGCGCCCCGGTAGCGTAGCGATCACGTGGCGGGCGGCGTGGTGTGTGACGGCCGAACCGCCGGAGGCACCACGCTGCGCATCGCCGCCCCGCGGCACATGGTGGTGTTGCGGGACGCCGCACCCCCGCAGCACAGCCGTAGCAACACCGTCGCCGCCACGAGGAGTCGACATGACCACACCGAGGGACTTCTTGATCGTCGCGCTGGACGCCGCCGCCGACCACTCCATCGGACAGGGCGACCTCTCGCTGGCCCTCGCGGGAGCCGAACTGATCGACCTCCTGCGCGCCGAGGCCGTCGGCCTGGACGGCGACCGCATCGTGCCGGGCCTGCCGCTGGGCATGGGCGACCGGCTGCTGGACGAGGCCGTTTCGGAGCTGGTCCGGGAGCGGCCGTACGAGTCCGTGGAGGACTGGCTGTGGCGCCGGGGCCGCGCCCTGGCCGCGGCCTACCTCGACGTTCTGAAGGCGGCGGGCGAGGGCGACCGGCCACGCGGCCGTCGGCTGTCCCTGCGCACCGACCGGACCCGCCTCGGCGACCCGGCGGAACGCCACCGCGCCGCCGAGCGCTGGACCTCGGGCGAACCGGTCCTGGCCGCGCTGGGTGCCGCGGTGGGGCTGCGGGAGGAGCCGGTCGGGGGACCCGGGGGGCTTCCCGACGCGGTCGTGGCCGTCCTGGCCGCCGTGAACGGCGCGGTCGTGGAGCTGGAGGCGGTGCGGCAGCGGCGCAGCATCGAGGACGCGGCCTTCGACAACATCTGGCGCGCTCCTTGACGATCGAGCGAGGCAACCGATCGGCTCTGCGCTACCGCCGGAGGGACCGCTGGAGGGCCCCGAGGAACCGCCTTGCGATCCGGGGCGTACCTGGACAGGGCACGTTGATGTCGGATTCTCGCCAGCTCCACTGCGGCCGGTGGCCGATGCTGGAGCCATGCAGAACACGCAGATCACGCAGTACACGCAGAAAGGGATGCACCTCGATCCGGAGCGCTGCGTGCGGGCCGTACGGTCCAAGGACGCGCGGTTCGACGGCTGGTTCTTCACCGCCGTCCTGACCACCCGCATCTACTGCCGACCCAGCTGCCCGGTCGTCCCGCCCAAGGCGGAGAACATGACGTTCTACCCCAGCGCCGCCGCCTGCCAGCAGGCCGGATTCCGGGCCTGCAAGCGCTGCCGGCCCGACACCAGCCCCGGCTCCCCCGAGTGGAACCAGCGCGCCGACCTGGTGGCCCGCGCCATGCGGCTGATCGGCGACGGCGTGGTGGACCGCGAGGGCGTGCCCGGACTCGCCGCCCGCCTCGGCTACAGCACCCGGCAGGTCGAACGCCAGCTCTTCGCCGAACTGGGCGCGGGCCCCCTCGCACTCGCCCGGGCTCAGCGCGCCCAGACCGCCCGAATCCTGATCGAGACGACCCCGCTGCCCATGGCGGAAATCGCCTTCGCGGCCGGGTTCTCCTCGATCCGCACCTTCAACGACACCGTCCGCGAGGTGTTCGCCCTCTCCCCGAGCGAGCTGCGCACCCGCGCCCCGCGGGGGCAGACCGCCGGCACCCCGGGGGTGCTGTCGCTGCGCCTGCCGTTCCGCGCCCCGCTCAACCCCGACAACCTCTTCGGCCACCTCGCGGCGACCGCGGTACCGGGTGTGGAGGAGTGGCGGGACGGCGCCTACCGGCGGACACTCCGACTGCCGTACGGGCACGGCATCGTGGCGCTCACCCCGCAGCCCGACCATGTCGCCTGCCGCCTCACCCTCAGCGACCTGCGCGACCTGACCGTCGCCGGCAGCCGCTGCCGTCGCCTGCTCGACCTGGACGCCGACCCGGTCGCGGTCGACGACCAACTGCGCACCGACCCGCTCCTCACGCCGCTGATCGACAAGGCGCCGGGCCGCCGCGTGCCGCGCACCGTGGACGCCGCCGAGTTCGCCATCCGCGCGGTCCTCGGCCAGCAGGTCTCCACGGCCGCCGCCCGCACCCACGCCGCCCGCCTGGTCACCGCGTACGGCGAGCCCGTCGACGACCCCGAGGGCGGCCTCACCCACCTCTTCCCCGCGCCCGAGGCGCTCGCCGCGCTCGACCCGGAGTCGCTGGCGATGCCCCGTACCCGACGTACCACCTTCACCACGCTCGTGCGTCAACTCGCCGACGGCACGCTCCACCTGGGTGTGGAGAGCGACTGGTCAAAAGCCCGGAACCGGCTTCTCGCCCTGCCCGGCTTCGGCCCCTGGACGGTCGACGTCATCGCCATGCGGGCCCTCGGCGACCCCGACGCCTTCCTCCCCACCGACCTCGGGATCCGGCGTGCCGCCCAGGAGTTGGGCCTGCCCTCCACCCCGGCCGCGCTCACCGCGCGCGCCGCGGCCTGGCGGCCCTGGCGGGCGTACGCGGTCCAGTATCTATGGGCGACGGACAGCCACCCCATCAACTTCCTGCCGGTGTGATGGACAGCCAGCCCATCAACCTCCTACCTGTGTGACGGACAGCCCCCGTCAACTTCCCGCCGATGTTAAGGACATCCCGTGAAACAGCACACCGTGATCGACAGCCCGTACGGCCCCCTCACCCTCGTCGCCGACGACGGCACCCTGTGCGGGCTCTACATGACCGAGCAGCGCCACCGCCCGCCCGAGGAGACCTTCGGCGTCCGCGACAACACGCCCTTCGGCGCGGCCGAGGAACAACTGGCGGCCTATTTCGCGGGCGAGTTGAAGGAGTTCACCCTGGAACTCCGGCTGCACGGAACCCCGTTCCAGCGCGGCGTCTGGGAACAGCTGACGAAGATCCCGTACGGCGAGACCCGTACCTACGGCGATCTCGCCGACGCCCTGGGCAACCCCCATGCCTCCCGCGCGGTCGGCCTCGCCAACGGCCGTAATCCGGTGGGCATCATCGTCCCCTGCCACCGTGTCGTCGGCTCCGACGGCAGCCTCACCGGATACGGCGGCGGCCTGGAGCGGAAGCAACGCCTGCTGGATCTCGAACGCGGGGCGGTGCTGTTCTGACGACGCCCGCCGCACCCGGATCACCGCGGGTGACAGCGCCAGGAAACCGTACGCGGGTCAGCCGACGCCGTTCTCGCGCACCCGGGCCAGCAGCGCCGGCAGCGACGTGCCGATCGGCTCGCGGATGATCTCCTGTGCGCGGTCGTCGTACGGCGTCGGCTCGGCGTTGACGATGATCAGCCGGGCGCCGTTGTCGGCGGCCACGCCGGCCAGGCTCGCGGCCGGCTGGACCTGCAGACTGCTGCCGACCGCGATGAACAGCGTGCATGCCTTGGTGATCGCCAGGGCCTCGCCCAGCACCACCGGATCCAGCCGCTCCCCGAACATCACGGTCGCCGACTTCAGGATCCCGCCGCACTCCAGGCACGGCGGGTCCTCCTCGCCGGCCTCGACCCGGGCGAGCGCGTCCTCCATCGGCCCGCGCGCATGACACTGCGTACAGACGACACCGAGCGCCGTGCCGTGCAGTTCGAGCACCTTGCGGGCGGGCAGGCCGGCGAGTTGGTGCAGACCGTCCACATTCTGTGTGATCACCCGTACCGGGGTTCCGGTGCGGGCCAACTCGGCCACGGCACGGTGCGCGGCGTTCGGTTCCGCCCGCAGCGCGTGGTTCCTGCGCCGCAGCTGCCAGGACCGGCGCCGGATCTCGGGGTCGCGCAGGTAGAAGTCGTACGTCACGAGCTTCTCGGCCTCCGGATCGCGCCGCCACAGGCCGTTCGGCCCGCGGTAGTCGGGGATCCCGGAATCCGTGGAGACACCCGCGCCGCTGAGGATGGCCACGAGGGGCTTGGTCATGGGGCGAGCGTAGGGCGCATGTCCCCCTACAGCGAACGGATATCGGGGGCACCGGCCGTTCTGCCGCCCTGAGCGCGACGCACCCGCGTCGCCCGCCCGACGTCGGCTAGACGTCGGCATGGCGTCGGCACCGACATCGGCACCGACATCGGCACCGACATCGGCACCGACATCGGCCCGGCGCGCGCATGGTCGTCGCCGGGATTACAAAGGAATGAGGGGTCGGCGTGCCGGAGGGAGTGAACGGCGATGCAGATCGTGGTGGATCTCACCCGTTGCCAGGGCTATGCACAGTGTGTGTTCCTCGCCCCCGAGGTGTTCACGCTGCACGACGAGGAGGCGTTGCTGTACCACCCGGCTGTTCCCGAAGTGCAACGCGAACGCGCCCGTCAGGCAGCGGCGGCCTGTCCCGTCCAGGCCATTCTGCTGGGCGAGGAGGTGAGCCCCGGTGCCCGGTGACCTCCTGCAGAACCGGATCGTCGTCGTCGGCGCCTCGCTGGCCGGGCTGCGGGCCGCCGAGACGCTGCGCGACGAGGGCTTCACCGGCTCCCTGACCATCGTCGGGGACGAACCCCATCCGCCCTACGACCGTCCCCCGCTGTCCAAGCAGGTCCTGTTCGGGAAGGTGCCGGCGCACTCCACCGGGCTCCCGATGCGCCGCGATCCGCACGCCGAGTGGCGGCTCGGCGTGCGCGCCACCGGACTGGACACGGGCCGCAAGCGGGTGCTGCTGGCCGACGGTGACTCGCTGCCGTACGACAGGGTGCTGATCGCCACCGGAACCCGGGCCCGGCCGTGGCCGAATCCGCAGGAGGCGGCCCTGGACGGGGTGTTCACGCTGCGCACCAGCGACGACGCGGAACTGCTGGCCGAGCGGTTGAACGCCGGACCGCGCCGGGTCCTGGTGATCGGCGGGGGCTTCACCGGCTCCGAGATCGCCTCGGCCTGCCGGGAGCGGGGCATCGAGGTCACCCTCACCGAACGCGGGCCCGCGCCGCTCGTGGGAGCGCTCGGCGGGACGTTGGCGAAGCTCGCCGCCGCCATGCAACGCAACCACGGCGTGGACCTGCGCTGCGGGGTCACGGTCACCGCGCTGCGCGGCAACGGCCACTTCACCGGCGCCGACCTCTCCGACGGCAGCCGAGTCGACGCGGACGTGTGCGTCGTCGCCATGGGGGCGGTCCGCAACGTCGAGTGGCTGGCGGAGTCCGGGCTGGCCGCCGGGGTCCGCGGGGTCGCCTGCGACGCCGGGTGCCGGGCCTTCAACATGTACGGGATCGTCACCGACGACGTCTTCGTGGCCGGCGATGTCTCCCGCTTCCCGCATCCGCTGTTCGACTACCAGCTGCTCTCGCTGGAGCACTGGCGCAACGCGGTGGAGCAGGCCCAGGTCGCCGCCCACAACATGGTCAGCCCGGAACCCCAGCGGCGCCCGCACCTCACGGTCCCCGCCTTCTGGTCGAGCCAGTTCGGGCTCAACATCAAATCCGTGGGCGTGCCCACCTTCTCCGACCATGTGGTCATCGCCCAGGGGTCGTTGGAGGCGCGCCGACTGGCGATGGTCTACGGGTACCGGGGCCGGGTGACCGCCGCGGTCACCGTCGACATGGCCAAGTCGCTGGAGTACTACCAGAATCTGATCGAGACCGCCGCGCCGTTCCCGCCCGCGCCCGGCGCCGCGGACCGCCCGCTGGCGGCCGAAGTGCCGGTCCCCTCCGATGTGCCGGATCCGAGCGGCCTCTACCACGGCCCCACCGTCGCCCTCACCGGCCATCTGCCGGACCGCCGACTGGCCCTGATGCGGCCCCCCACCCGGTGACCTGTCGCCCCGCCCGTCCATGAGGAGTCCCCATGACCGCCGAGACCCTGCTGGAGCGGATCACCGACTACGTCAACCGCCCCGACCCCTGGCCGCTGTACGCGGAGTTGCGCGAGGCCGGCCCCGTGGTGCGCCAGGCGGACGGCAGCCATCTGGTCGGCACCTACCACGAGATCCTCGCCCTGCTCCACGACCCGCGGATCAGCGCGGACCCCCGCAGCCGCACCACCACGTCACCCGAGCCGGCCGGCGGGGGGCCGAAGCCGCCGTTCCTGCGGCTGGACGACCCCGAGCACCACAGACTGCGCACCCTCGCCATGCGGCCGTTCGGTCCGCCGCACAGCCCCGCCCGGGTGGACGGCATGCGCGGCGAGATCACCCGCATCACCGACGAACTGCTCGATTCGCTCCGGGGCCGCGATCGGGTCGACATCGTCGACGACTTCGCCTACCCGCTGCCCGTCTCGGTCATCTGTCGGCTGCTCGGCGTCCCGCGGAAGGACGAGCCGATGTTCCGGGAGTGGACCGACGTACTCGTCGCCTCCGCCGACATCGGACCCGAAGAGGACACTCACCAGCCGGACAAGGCGGCCATGCAGGCCCGGCAGGAGATGGGCCACTATCTGCTCGACCTCGCCGACCAGCGCCGTGGCCGGCCGACCGGCGATCTGCTGTCCGCCTTCGTCAACGAACCTGACTCCAACCGGCGGCTGACCCCCGACGAACTGGCGTCGACCGCCGTGCTCCTGCTCATCGCCGGACACGAGACCACCGTCAACCTGATCACCAACGGCGTCCTCACCCTGCTGCGCCGGCCCGACCAACTGGACCTGCTGCGCCGCGAACCCGGCCTGCTGCCGCGGGCGGTGGAGGAACTCCTGCGCTACGAGCCGCCGGTCCATATGCGAGAGCGCGTCCCGCTCGCCGACGTGGACATCGCGGGCACCACTTTGCCCAAGGGCGTTCCGGTGGTGCTCGCGATGGCATCGGGCAACCGCGACCCCGTACGCTTCCACGACCCCGACCGGTTCGACCCCACCCGCCCGGACAACGAGCACCTCGGCTTCGGCAGCGGCGTCCACCTCTGCTTCGGCGGACCGCTCGCCCGCATCGAGGCCCAGGTGGCACTGGGCGCGCTCATCCCCCGGCTCGGCTCCGCGACCCTGGTGCAGGACCCGCCCCCCTACCGGACCAACGCCATGCTCCGCGGCCCCCGCCACCTCCCGGTGGAGTTCGCGCCGGGCTGACGCCGACGGCGATGACGGCGATGACGGCGACGGGGAGACGCACCGACCGGCGTCAGCCCACCCGGTGGCCGTTCTCCAGCTCGGCCGTGCCCGTGCCGTCCGCGAGGACATCCAGCGCGACCAGGACGCGTCGGCCCAGGGCACCGGTCAGATGGTCGGCGAGTTCGTCGCGGGGGACCAGCCGCCAGGACAGCAACTCCTCCTCCTGGAGCCGGATCGAGCCGAGGTCGTCGGCGGACAGCACGCCGCCGTCGTAGAGGTAGGCGACCAGCGGCGGCCGTCCGCTGCCGTGCGCCCAGTCCACGGCGAGCAGTCGGCCAGGCGTGACGTCGAGGCCGATCTCCTCGGCGGTCTCCCGGCGCGCCCCCTGGCGCGGCGTCTCGCCGTCGTCGGACTCGACCGTGCCGCCCGGAAGAGCCCAGCCCGGACGGTAGTTGGGCTCGACGAGCAGCACCCGCCCCTCGGCGTCCCGGAACAGCACGGCGGCCCCGGCGAGCACCCGGGGAAGGCCCGCGATGTACGTGGCGAAGTCTTGAGTGGTGGTCATTCCCGAAGCGTAACCAGCCCGCGCAACCGTGCCGCCGCCGTGCTCCCCGGCTCCGCGAAGCGGCGGATCAGGCTGAGCCGGGGCGCCTCCTCCAGGGCCCTCACTCGCCGGTCCCGGTCGGCCGGACCAGGGGGCGCCCGGCCCCCGCGCTCCTCCTGCACCGTCGAAACTACGCAGCCGAAGCTACGCAGCGGAAGCTACGCCGTCGAAGCGGCCAGTCGGAGGGTGCGTTCGGCGAGGCCGGTGATGCTCGCCCCGTCGAAACCGAACACCGCGCTGCGGACCGTGTCCTCCAGCGGGTCCTTCCAGCAGGCCGGGATGGCCGCCGCGCCGGTCAGGACGCCCGCCACCGAACCGGCGGTCGCGCCGTTCGAGTCGGTGTCCAGACCGCCGCGGACGGTGAGCGCGATGGTGCGGGTGAAGTCGCCGTTGCCGTACAGGAGTCCGGCGGTGAGCACGGCGGCGTTCGGGATCGTGTGGATCCAGCCGAGCCCCGCGGTCTCCTGGGACATCGTGGACAGGGTGTCCTCCCAGGCCATGTGGGTCTCGTGGAGCGAGACGACCCGGCGCACGGTGCGGGCCAGCCGACTGCTCGCCGGGATCACGGTGAGCGCGGTGTCGACGGCGTGCCGCACGGTGGGCTCCGTGAAGGCCGCCGAGATCAGCGCGGCCGCCCACATCGCGCCGTGCACCCCGCTCCCGGTATGGGACAGCACGGCGTCCCGGCGGGCCGGCGCGGCGGCCCGGCGCGGGGCGCCCGGGTTGGTCCAGCCGTGGATGTCGGCGCGGATGAGCGCGCCGATCCACTCCTGGTACGGGTTGTCGTACGTCGCCGTCAGCGGCGGCTTCAGCCCGCCTGTGAGATTGCGGTACGCCACCCGCTCCGCGGTGAACGTCTGCAGATACGGCAGCCTGAGCAGCCACACCTCGCCGACCTGCTCGGTGCTGAAGCCGAAGCCGTGGGTCTCCAGCAGGTGCAGCCCGAGGATCGCGTAGTCGATGTCGTCGTCGCGGCAGCTGCCGTGGACGCGGCCGCGCACACAGCTCGGCCACTCCGGGCGCAGCTCGGCGCGGTCGCGCTCGTCGGCGGGCTCGGGGAGGTAGTCGGTGAGCGGCAGGGCGTCCGCCCGCCGCAGATAGCGGTCGATGCGGTCGCGCGTCCACAGATCGCCCCGCTCGACCGGCTTGCCGAGCATGTTGCCCGCGATCCGGCCGAGCCAGCCGCCGAGGACACGGTCGGCGAGGACACGGTCGGCGAGGACGCGGCCGGCGAGTCGCGGTTCGGTGCCCACAGGGGTCATGGCATCGGTCTACCCGATTCCGGCGGACCGCCACGTGGTGTGCGCGGTGCGGTCCGGGGCATGACGGCCGGGCCGTCCTCCGGTTAGGGTCGCAGCGGCGTGACTGGCCCTGACATGCACGGGCCCTCAGAGCAAGGGGATGGACGGTGGCGGACGCTGCAGTGGACGGGACCCGACGGGTGCTCGTCGCCGCGGACAAGTTCAAGGGCTCGCTGACGGCCGTGCAGGTCGCCGAGCGGGTGACGGCCGGGCTGCGCCGGGTCGTGCCGGAGCTGGAGGTGGCGTCGCTGCCCGTGGCCGACGGCGGCGACGGGACCGTGGCCGCGGCGGTCGCGGCCGGTTTCGAGCGGCGTCAGGCGCGGGTCGCCGGGCCGCTGGGCCAGGAGGTGACGGCGGCGTTCGCGGTGCGCGGCGCCACCGCGGTCGTGGAGATGGCGGAGGCCAGCGGCCTGCAGCGGCTGCCGGCCGGAGTCCTCGCGCCGCTGACGGCGTCCACATACGGTTCCGGGGAGCTGCTGCGGGCCGCGCTGGACGCGGGCGCCCGGACGATCGTGTTCGGCGTGGGCGGCAGCGCGTCGACCGACGGCGGGGCCGGGATGCTGTCCGCGTTGGGCGCGCGGTTCCTGGACGGGGACGGCGCACCGGTGGCGCCGGGCGGCGGCGGGCTGGCCGGGCTGGCGCGCGCCGACCTGTCCGGACTCGACCCGAGGCTGGCCGAGGTCGAACTGGTGCTCGCCAGTGATGTGGACAATCCGCTGACCGGCCCGAAGGGCGCGGCCGCGGTGTACGGGCCGCAGAAGGGGGCGTCGCCGGACGACGTGGCGGCGCTGGACGCCGCGCTGGCGCACTATGCGAAGGTGCTGGAGGCGACGGTCGGGCCGCGGGCGGCCGGGTGCGCGGCGCAGCCCGGGGCGGGCGCGGCGGGCGGCATCGGGTACGGGGCGCTGCTGCTGGGCGCACGGTTCCGTCCCGGTATCGAGGTCATGCTGGACGTGCTGGGTTTTGCGCCCGCGCTGGAGCGGGCCACGCTGGTGATCACCGGGGAGGGTTCGCTGGACGAGCAGACGCTGCACGGCAAGGCCCCGGCGGGGGTCGCCGCGGCGGCCCGTGCGGCGGGCAAGGAGGTCGTCGCGGTCTGCGGCCGCCTCACGCTGTCGCCGCAGGCGCTGGGCGCGGCGGGGATCCGGCGGGCGTACCCGCTCACCGAGGTCGAGCCGGACGTGGCCCGGTGCATCGCGGACGCGGGACCGATCCTGGAGCGGGTCGCCACCCGGATCGCCCACGACTTCCTGGCCTGAACGGCCGGGCGGCGCCTTCCCCGTCCGCGCGCCGGACGGCTCGGTGGCCGGGCTGTTCACCAAGGCCATGGCCGAGCGGACCCCGGACCGATCCCGGTCCCGATCCCGGTCCCGGATGACGGTGGACGACGTGATGCGCCGCCTGCCGGACGTCGTCCCGGTTGCCCCCGACGAGCCGGTGGTGGATCTGCTGCCCCGGCTCCAGGAGAGCGGTGTCCGCCGGTCCCTGGTCCTCGTCGGTGATCGGCTGGTCGGCATCGTCGTCCGACACACCGAGGCCGAGGGCCCCGAACCCAACCTTGGGTTCGGGGCCCTCGGCCTCGGTCCGCAACGGCTACGGCAGCTGGGCCGCGCGCGCCTCGCGCCGGTTGTCCCGGAAGTTGTTCACCCGGCGGGCCGTGGCGAACAGCGGGATGACCGCGCCCATGACGAGCTGGAGCGCGCAGCCGGTCTGGAGCAGCAGCTGGCCGCTGGGGGCGTCGAACGCCCAGGCGGCCAGCAGGCCCATCGACAGCACGATCCAGGACAGCATCGCCACGGCGAGACGGCCCCGCGGCTTCGGGTACTCGACCCGGCTCACCATCAGCCAGGCCGTGCCCAGGATGGCGAGGAGCGTCGCCACGAAGGGCAGCTCCAGCAGCACGATGGAGACGACCGTCAGCGCGCCGAATGGGCTCGGCATGCCCTGGAACATGCCGTTCGGCGGCGTCACACAGGAGAAGCGGGCCAGCCTGAGCACCACGGCGAGCAGGACGACGATCGCGCCGAGCGCCGCCATCCGCTGGTGCGCGTCGTCCGCGACCATGCCGTACACGAGGACGAAGTACGCGGGGGCCAGGCCGAAGCTGATCAGGTCGGAGAGGTTGTCCAGTTCCGCGCCCATCGGGGAGCTGCGGAGCTTGCGCGCCACCAGGCCGTCGAACAGGTCGAAGACGGCGGCGCAGAGCATCAGGATGACCGCCGTGGCCGCGCTGTGGCGGGCCATGCCGGATTCCTGGCTGCCGGTGAGGTGCGGGATCAGGATGCCGGTGGTGGTGAAGTACACCGCCATGAAGCCGCACGTGGCGTTGCCGAGCGTGAGGGTGTCCGCTATCGAGAGGCGAAGAGAGAGGGGCATCTCCTCCTCTTCGTCGGCCTCGTCGGCCTCGGGTACCCAGCCCGTCTGTGTCTCCGGATCAATCACGGTCAATGCGAGTCACCCCAGCCACGGTCTTCTGACCGACCTCGACCGCGACCTCCACGCCCTCGGGCAGATAGAGGTCGACGCGCGAGCCGAAGCGGATCAGACCGATCCGGTCGCCCTGCTCGACCTTCGTGCCCTGCGGGATGTAGGGCACGATGCGGCGGGCCACCGCGCCGGCGATCTGGATCATCTCGATATCGCCGAGTTCGGTGTCGAAATGCCAGACTACGCGCTCGTTGTTCTCGCTCTCCTTGTTGAACGCGGGAACGAAGCCTCCGGGGACGTGCTCGACCGACGTGACCGTGCCGGAGAGCGGTGCGCGGTTCACATGGACGTTGAGCGGGCTCATGAAGATCGCGACGCGGGTGCGCCCGTCCTTCCACGGCATGATGCTCTGCACCACACCGTCGGCGGGCGAGATGACCCGGCCCGTGGCGATCTCGCGTTCGGGGTCGCGGAAGAACCACAGCATGCCCGCCGCGAGAGCGGTGGCGGGCACGGCCACGGCCTTGGCGGCGCCGGAGCGACGGGCGCGGGCCAGGCTGAGGGCTGCGGTGGCGACGGTCGGGAGAAGCCACGGCGATGCTCCGCGCGCGAGGCGTACGCCGACCAGGCTGTCTCGGGGTGCAGAGGTTTGGCTGTGGGGCATGGATGACCTTCGTAGCGGATGATGCCGCGCTTGGATCAGGGGACGGCGGCTTTCCGGGATCGTACCGGTCGCGGGCCACAACTGGGCAAGCCAGGAAGCCGAGTCGGCGGCCGAAGACCGTTGCACGGGGTGTGACCTTCTTCTCGAAGAAAACACCCCGTACTCGGGCAATCAGCCCTGGAATCGATACTCTTCGAGCAATCTGCGCCCGATGATCATTTTCTGGATTTCGGCGGTGCCCTCGCCGATCAGCAGCATCGGGGCCTCGCGGTAGAGCCGCTCGATCTCGTACTCCTTCGAGAAGCCGTAGCCGCCGTGGATGCGGAAGGCGTCTTCCACGACCTCCTTGCAGTACTCGGACGCGAGGTACTTCGCCATCCCCGCCTCCAGGTCGTTTCGTTCGCCCGAATCCTTTTTGCGGGCCGCGTTGACCATCATGGCATGCGCGGCCTCGACCTTCGTGGCCATCTCCGCCAGCTTGAACTGGATGGCCTGGTGCTGGGCGATCGGCTTGCCGAAGGTGTGCCGCTGCTGGGCGTAGGAGACCCCGAGCTCGAAGGCGCGCTGGGCGACGCCGCAGCCCCGCGCCGCCACGTTGACACGGCCGACCTCCACCCCGTCCATCATTTGGTAAAAACCTCGGCCGGTGACACCGCCGAGCAGCCGATCGGCCGGAACCCGCAGCCCGTCCATGATCAGCTCGGTGGTGTCGACGCCCTTGTAGCCCATCTTCTCGATCTTGCCGGGGATGGTCAGGCCGGGGCGGACCTCGCCGAAGCCGGGCTCCTTCTCCACCAGGAACGTCGACATCGACCTGTGCGGGGCCGTGGCCGTCCTGGCGGGGGAGCTTCCTTCGTCGCTGCGGACCAGGACCGCCACCAGGGACGATGTGCCGCCGTTGGTCAGCCACATCTTCTGGCCGGTCAGTACGTACTCGTCGCCGTCCCGGACCGCCTTCGAGGTGATCGCCGAGACGTCGGAGCCGAGGCCGGGCTCCGACATCGAGAAGGCGCCGCGGACCTCGCCGGTCGCCATGCGCGGAAGGAAGTGGTCCTTCTGCTCCTCGGTGCCGTGCTGCTTGAGCATGTACGCCACGATGAAGTGGGTGTTGATGATGCCGGACACCGACATCCAGCCGCGGGCGATCTCCTCGACGCACAGGGCGTAGGTGAGCAGCGACTCGCCCAGGCCCCCGTACTCCTCGGGGATCATCAGACCGAACAGGCCCAGCTCCTTGAGGCCGTCCACGATCTGCTGCGGGTATTCGTCGCGGTGCTCCAGCTCGGTCGCGACCGGGATGATCTCCTTGTCCACGAAGTCGCGGACGGTGGAGACGATCTCCTGCTGGATGTCCGTCAGACCGGCGGTCTGGGCGAGACGGGCCATCGCTAACCCTCCTGCTGCTGCGGTCGCGGGCGGCCGGGCTGCTCGCCGCCGCGCTCCTTGATATATGTCTCGGTGGGCACCATGACCTTGCGGCGGAACACACACACCAGCGTGCCGTCCTGTTTGTACCCCTTGGTCTCGACATGCACGATGCCCCGGTCGCTCTTCGACTTGGACGGCCACTTGTCGAGCACGGTCGTCTCGCCGTAGATCGTGTCGCCGTGGAAGGTCGGTGCCACATGCCGCAGCGACTCGATCTCCAGGTTGGCGATCGCCTTGCCGGACACATCCGGCACGGACATGCCCAGCAGGAGGGAGTAGATGTAGTTGCCGACGACGACGTTCTTGCCGAAGTCCGTCGTCTTCTCCGCGTAGTTGGCGTCCATGTGGAGCGGGTGGTGGTTCATGGTGAGAAGACAGAAGAGGTGGTCGTCGTACTCGGTGACCGTCTTGCCCGGCCAGTGCTTGTACACCGCGCCGACCTCGAACTCCTCGTAGGTGCGTCCGAATTGCATCGTCGTCAGACCTCCGGGATCTCGAAGGCGCTGGTGCGCCGCAGGCCGGCGGCCCGGCCCTTGCCTGCGACGACCAGCGCCATCTTGCGGCTGGCCTCGTCGATCATCTCGTCGCCGAGCATCGCGGAGCCCTTCTTGCCGCCCGCCTCGGACGTGTAGTGCTCGTACGCGTCCAGGATCAGCTCGGCGTGGTCGTAGTCCTCCTGGGAGGGTGAGAAGACCTCGTTGGCGGCGTCGACCTGGCCGGGGTGCAGCACCCACTTGCCGTCGAAGCCGAGGGCGGCGGCGCGGCCGGCCACCTCGCGGAAGCCGTCCACGTTGCGGATCTGCAGATAGGGGCCGTCGATCGCCTGGAGGTCGTTGGCCCGCGCCGCCATCAGGATCTTCATCAGGATGTAGTGGTAGGCGTCCGCCGGATAGCCGGGCGGCTGCTCGCCCACGACCAGGGACTTCATATTGATCGACGCCATGAAGTCGGCGGGGCCGAAGATGATCGTCTCGATGCGTGGACTGGCCGCGGCGATCTCATTGACGTGGTTGAGGCCCTGTGCGTTCTCGATCTGCGCCTCGATGCCGATCCGGCCCACCTCGAAACCCATGGTCTTCTCGATCTGGGTGAGCAGCAGGTCAAGCGCCACGACCTGCTCGGCGTTCTGCACCTTCGGCAGCATGACGCAGTCCAGGTTCGGGCCGGCGCCCTCCACCACCGTCACCACGTCCCGGTACGTCCACTCGGTCGTCCAGTCGTTGACCCGCACGACCCGCGTCTTGCCCGTCCAGTCGCCCTCGTTGAGGAACTTGACGATGGTGTGCCGCGCCTCGGGCTTGGCGAGCGGCGCGCACGCGTCCTCCAGGTCCAGGAAGACCTGGTCGGCCGGGAGGCCCTGGGCCTTCTCCAGGAAGCGGGGGCTGCTTCCTGGTACGGCCAGGCAGGAGCGCCGCGGACGAAGACGGTTGACTGTCATGCGGGGACCTCCAGGGGGTCGAGTTTGTTCGCCTTGCGGATCTCGTCGACGATACGGCCGATGATCCCGGTGATGTCGAAGTCCTTCGGGGTGAAGACCGCGGCCACTCCAGCGGCCCTGAGCTGCTCGGCGTCACCGTTCGGAATGATCCCGCCGGCGATCACCGGGATGTCGGCCGCGCCCGCCTCGCGCAGCCGCTCCAGCACATCCGGCACCAGCCGGGCGTGCGAGCCGGAGAGGATGGACAGGCCGACCGCGTGCACGTCCTCGGCGAGGGCCGCGGCCACGATCTGCTCCGGGGTGAGCCGGATGCCCTGGTAGACCACCTCGAAACCGGCGTCCCTGGCGCGCACGGCGATCTGCTCGGCGCCGTTGGAGTGCCCGTCCAGGCCGGGCTTGCCGACGAGGAAGCGCAGCTTGCCGGTGCCGAGATCGCGGGCGGTGGCGGCCACCGCGGCGCGGACATGGGCCAGCGCCGAGCCCTCCTCGGCGGCCACCGCCACCGGCGCGGACGAGACCCCGGTCGGCGCCCGGAACTCGCCGAACACCTCGCGCAGTGCCCCGGCCCACTCGCCGGTCGTCACGCCCGCGCGGGCGCACTCCAGGGTGGCCTCCATGAGGTTGTCGGTGCCCTTGGCGGCCTCCTTCAGCCGCTCCAGTGCCTTGCACGGGCGCGGATGGTTGAACGGCGGCTGGTACCGGGAGTCGCGCCAGTGCCGCAGGGCGTCGACGACCCGGTCCTCGATCGCCGGGTCGACCGTCTGGATCGCGGTGTCCAGGTCGGCCGTGAGCGGGCTGGGCTCGGTCGTCTCGAAGACGTTGACGCCGACGATCTTCTCCTTGCCGGACTCGATGCGGGCCCGGCGTTCGGCGTGCGACGCCACGAGCCGCGACTTGAGGTAGCCGGACTCGACGGCGGCCAGCGCGCCGCCCATCTCCTGGATCCGGTCGATCTCCGCGAGGGACTCCTCGACGAGCCGCACGACCTTCGCCTCGACGACGTGCGAGCCCTCGAAGATGTCGTCGTACTCCAGCAGGTCGCTCTCGTGCGCGAGGACCTGTTGGATACGCAGCGACCACTGCTGGTCCCAGGGCCGGGGCAGGCCCAGCGCCTCGTTCCAGGCCGGCAGTTGCACGGCACGCGCGCGTGCGTCCCTGGAGAGGGTCACCGCCAGCATTTCGAGCACGATCCGCTGGACGTTGTTCTCGGGCTGGGCCTCCGTCAGGCCCAGGGAGTTGACCTGGACGCCGTACCGGAAACGCCGCTGCTTCGGGTTCTCGATGCCGTACCGCTCACGGGTGATGCGGTCCCAGATCCGGCCGAACGCCCGCATCTTGCACATCTCCTCGATGAAGCGGACGCCCGCGTTCACGAAGAAGGAGATGCGGGCCACCACGTCGCCCATGCGTTCCCGCGGCACCTGCCCGGCGTCGCGCACGGCGTCGAGGACGGCGATCGCGGTGGACATGGCGTACGCGATCTCCTGCACCGGCGTGGCCCCGGCCTCCTGGAGGTGATAGCTGCAGATGTTGATCGGGTTCCACTTCGGGATGTGCGAGACCGTGTACGCGATCATGTCCGTCGTCAGCCGGAGCGAGGGCCCCGGCGGGAAGACGTGTGTCCCGCGGGACAGGTACTCCTTGACGATGTCGTTCTGGGTCGTGCCCTGGAGCGCGGTGATGTCCGCGCCCTGCTCCTCGGCGACGACCTGGTAGAGCGCCAGCAGCCACATGGCGGTGGCGTTGATCGTCATCGACGTGTTCATCCGCTCCAGGGGGATGTCCTGGAACAGGCGGCGCATGTCACCGAGGTGGGCCACCGGAACGCCGACCCGGCCGACCTCGCCGCGGGCGAGGATGTGATCGGGGTCGTAGCCGGTCTGTGTCGGCAGGTCGAACGCGACGGACAGGCCGGTCTGGCCCTTGGCGAGGTTGCGCCGGTACAGCTCGTTGGACGCCTCGGCCGTGGAGTGACCGGCGTAGGTCCGCATGAGCCATGGCCGGTCCCGTTCCCTCGGTGTCTGCGGCTGACGCTCGCTCATATGCGCCTCTCACACGTTCCGGAAGCGGTTGATGGCGTCGATGTGCCGGGCGCGCAGTTCCTCGTCGCGCACCCCCAGCCCCTCCTCCGGGGCCAGGCAGAGCACGCCGACCTTGCCCTGATGGGCATTGCGGTGCACGTCGTGGGCGGCCTGCCCGGTGTCCGCCAGGGAGTAGACCTTGGAGAGCGTCGGGTGGATCTTGCCCTTGGCGACGAGCCGGTTGGCCTCCCATGCCTCGCGGTAGTTGGCGAAGTGGGAGCCGATGATCCGCTTCAGCGACATCCACAGATAGCGGTTGTCGTACTCGTGGGTGTAGCCCGAGGTGGAGGCGCAGGTGACGATGGTGCCGCCCTTGCGGGTGACATAGACGGAGGCGCCGAAGGTCTCGCGGCCGGGGTGCTCGAAGACGATGTCGACGTCCTCGCCGCCGGTGAGTTCGCGGATCCGCTTGCCCAGCCGCTTCCACTCCCGGGGGTCCTGGGTGTGCTCGTCCTTCCAGAAGCGGTAGTCCTCGGCGCTGCGGTCGATGATCGCCTCGGCGCCCATGGCCCGGCAGATCGCGGCCTTCTGCGGGGAGGAGACGACACAGACGGGGGTGGCGCCGCCGGCCAGCGCGAACTGGGTGGCGTACGAGCCGAGTCCGCCGCTGGCGCCCCAGATCAGCACGTTGTCGCCCTGCTTCATGGCGGCGCCGTTGCGGGAGACCAGCTGCCGGTAGGCGGTGGAGTTGACCAGGCCGGGGGCGGCGGCCTCCTCCCAGCTCAGATGGCGCGGCTTGGGCATCAGCTGGTTGGACTTGACCAGGGCGATCTCGGCGAGTCCGCCGAAGTTGGTCTCGAAGCCCCAGATGCGCTGCTCGGGGTCGAGCATCGTGTCGTTGTGGCCGTCGGAGGACTCCAGCTCGACGGACAGGCAGTGGGCGACGACCTCGTCGCCGGGCTTCCAGACGCCCACCCCGGGCCCGGTGCGCAGCACGACGCCCGCGAGGTCGGAGCCGATGACGTGGTACGGCAGGTCGTGCCGCGCGCTCAGCTCGGAGAGCTTGCCGTAGCGCTCCAGGAAGCCGAAGGTCGGCAGCGGCTCGAAGATCGAGGTCCACACGGTGTTGTAGTTGACCGAGGAGGCCATGACGGCCACCAGGGCCTCGCCCGGTCCCAGTTCGGGCACCGGGACCTCGTCCAGGTGGAGGGACTTGCGCGGATCCTTGTCGCGGGTGTCGAGCCCCTCGAACAGGTCCGTCTCGTCCTTGTGCACGGTGATCGCGCGGTACGACTCGGGGAGCGGCAGGGCGGCGACGTCGGCGGGCGTGGCGTCCGGCGACTGGATCGCGGCCAGGATGTCCTTCACGGTCACGGTGTGCCTCCTGCGGTGAGCGCCCTTGAGGGCGGGGCGCTGAGGGATGCGTCGGTGCTGCTGCGGACGGGGTGGAGAGGTGCCGTCGGTTCGGCGCGGTGGTGTTTCGGCAGCGCTTTGTGGCGCGGGAGGGTGCCTGTGACGCAGGCGTCCGGGCGCGCGAGCCATCGGGCTTACGGGGACAGCCGGCGTGCGTACGGTCGCCGCACTCCGGCCGCCCGGACACCTTCACGGTATGACACCGCGTGTCAGCGGGCAAGGCACTGAGTGCCAGAATCTGCTCTCAGATGAAATCTTTACGCGACAAATGAGCGATGATCGATCGAACCGGCCGTGAAATCTGCTGGAAATGGGGGCCACACATGGCAAAACGGCCACCCTGCCGGGTGGCCGTTCTCCTGGGGAGCGTCGCGGATCAGCGTTCCTTGAGTGCCTGTTCGATGGTGCGCATCACCTCGTGCAGCGGGGCGTCGGTGCGGGCCACCGTCACCAGCACCTCGCCCTGCGGGGAGACCGCCGCGGGAGCGGAGGCGGGGCCGGGCGCGGTGCCGCGCCCGGCCCCGATCCCGGTGCCGAACGTCTTTCGGACGATCGCGAAGGCGTGGTCCAGCTGGGCCTCGACATCGCCCTGGCCGTCGGCCCGCAGCCAGCGCCTGAGCACATGGTTGTGGGCGGTGACGACGGCGGACGCGGCGACCTCCGCCAGCAGCGGGTCGTCGTTGGCGTCGTCGTCATGGGCGTGCTCGTCGAAGTGGCCGAGGAGGTAGCGGGTGAACAGGCGCTCGTAGCGGGCCACCGACGCGATCTCCGCCTCACGCAGGGTGGGCACCTCGCGGGTGAGCTTGTAGCGGGCGACCGAGATCTCCGGCTGCCCCGCGTACATCCGCATGACCTCCTTGATGCCGCGGCACACGGTGTCGAGCGGATGCTCGTGCGCGGGCGCCGCGTTGAGCACGGCCTCCGCCCGGATCAGCGTGTCGTCGTGGTCGGGGAAGATCGCCTCTTCCTTGGAGCGGAAGTGCCGGAAGAAGGTGCGGCGGGCGACCCCGGCAGCGGCCGCGATCTCGTCGACGGTGGTCGCCTCGTACCCCTTGGTCGCGAACAGTTCCATCGCTGCGGCCGCCAGTTCCCGGCGCATCTTGAGCCGCTGGGCGGCGGCGCGGGAGCCGGTGGCACTCTCCGGCGCGTCGGGCGTAGCCGGTGTACGTGAGGACTTGGCCTGCTGGGACATGCCCCGAACGTACTGCATGTGCGCAGCTTGGCGGGCATGACCGGGGTTTCCCCCGCCCTTCGGGGGCGGGGGCGGGACGGCGGTGCCGAGCAGTCCGCCCCAGGCGTCGTCCCCGGCCGTCGCGGCGCGCCCGGTGAACCCGTCGCCGGGAGGCTCAGCGGCGGGCATACTCGCGGAAGCCTCGGCCGGTCTTGCGGCCGAGGCAGCCCGCGGCCACCAGATGCTCCAGCAGCGGGGCCGGGGCCAGCCCAGGGTCGCGGAACTCGCGGTGCAGCACCTTCTCGATCGCCAGGGAGACATCGAGCCCGACGACGTCCAACAGCTCGAAGGGGCCCATCGGATAGCCGCCGCCCAGCTTCATCGCCGCGTCGATGTCGTCGAGCGAGGCGTAGTGCTCCTGCACCATCTTGATCGCATTGTTGAGGTACGGGAAGAGCAGGGCGTTGACGATGAAGCCGGCCCGGTCGCCGCAGTCCACCGGGTGCTTCCTGACGGTGGCGCAGACCTCGCGGGCCGTCGCGTGGACGTCGTCCGCCGTGAGCACGGTGCGCACCACCTCGACCAGCTTCATGGCCGGTGCCGGGTTGAAGAAGTGCATCCCGATCACGTCCTGCGGGCGCGAGGTGGCGCGGGCGCAGGCGATCACGGGCAGCGACGACGTGGTGGTGGCGAGGACCGCGCCCGGCTTGCAGACCTTGTCCAGCGTCGCGAACAGCTGCCGCTTGACCTCCAGGTCCTCGGCGACCGCCTCGATGGCCAGATCGACATCGGCGAAAGCGTCGTAGGACCCGGCCGGGGTGATCCGGTCCAGGGTCCGGGCCGCGGCCTCGGCCGTCAGCCTGCCCTTGTCGACGGAGCGGGACAGCGATGTGCCGATCCGGGCCCTGGCGGCCCGTGCCTTCGCCTCGCTACGGGCGGCGAGGACCACGTCGTACCCGGCCTTGGCGAACACCTCGGCGATGCCCGAGGCCATGGTCCCGGAGCCGGCGACGCCGACCGAGCGGACCGGGCGGCCCGGGGTGACGAAGGCGTCCTCCAGCGGGGTCAGCGCGTCCCGTACCACCGTGGCGCTGCCCGGCGCCTCGTACGTGTAGAAGCCGCGGCCCGACTTGCGGCCGGTCAGACCCGCCTCGCTGAGCTGCTTCAGGATCGGCGCGGGGGCGTGCAGCCGGTCACGGGAGGCGGCGTACATGGCTTCGAGGACCGTGCGCGCGGTGTCGATGCCGATGAGGTCGAGCAGGGCCAGCGGGCCCATCGGCAGCCCGCAGCCCAGCCGCATCGCGGCGTCGACGTCCTCGCGGGAGGCGTACTTGGCCTCGTACATCGCGGCGGCCTGGTTGAGGTAGCCGAACAGCAGGCCGTCCGCGACGAACCCCGGGCGGTCGCCGACCGCGACCGGCTCCTTGCCCAGCTCGATCGCGAGGTCCGTGACCGCGGCGACCGCCTGGGGTGCCGTCAGCACGGACGAGACGACCTCGACGAGCCGCATCGCGGGCGCCGGGTTGAAGAAGTGCAGGCCGAGCACGCGTTCCGGGCGGGCCGAGTCGGCGGCCAGCCGGGTCACCGACAGGGCGTTGGTGCCCGTCGCCAGGATCGTCCCTGGCCGCACGATGCCGTCCAGTTCGCGGAAGACCTGCTGCTTGATCTCGTACGACTCCGGGACCACCTCGATGACGAGGTCGGCGTCGGCCGCGGCCCGCAGGTCGGTGGTGGTGCGGACCCGGGCGAGGGCGTCCGCGCGCTCCGGCTCGGTCAGCCGCCCGCGCAGCACGGCGCGCGCGGTGGCGGCCTCCAGGGCGGCGCGGGCGCCGGCGGCGGCGGCCTCGCTGACGTCGATGCCGACGACATGGCGGCCGGCCTTCGCGAGGACCTCGGCGATGCCGGTGCCCATGGTGCCGAGGCCGACGACGGCGATGGTGCTGAGCGGGGACAGAGGGGTGTCGGACAGGGGAGTGGCCATCGCGGGACTCCAGGAATGAGGGTGACGACGGAAGCCGCGCCCGGTGCGCCGGGGGCGCAGCGGATGCGGAAAGGAGTGCGGGTGTTGCCGGATCTGCGGGCACACACGCCCGGTGCCGTCGCCGCGGACGCACATGCCCGGGGGCGCGGCTGAGACCGACCGGCTCTGTCCCGAAGCCGGGTCGTACTGCGGTACCCGGAGGTACCGAATCGACCGACGCCCACGACGGCTGCGTCACCAAACCGTCGCGAGCGGGCGCGAGCGGGTAACTCGCTCGTCTGAGCCTAACCGGTGGGTAACGAGCGCGCCAGCCCCCGGATCGAGAGAGGTCCGCCGGGGCGCTTCGCTGGAAGGGCGTGATGGGTCGTCGTCCGGCTGCGGCTGCGGCTGCGTCGTGGCCGGTCGCGCAGTTCCCCGCGCCCCGTTAGGGGCGCGGGCCCCCGGGGGCGGGCCGCGGCCCCGCTGTGGGGGTCGGGGGGGGAGGGTTGGGGGGGCCGCGCGGGGCCGGCACG
>NZ_JBSGBN010000007.1:65588-130623 GCF_053601275.1 Streptomyces sp. NPDC004752
GTGCGGGGGGGGGGGGGGGGTTGTGTTGTTTGGGGGCTTGGGGGGTGCGTCGGGCGGCGGGGGGGGCGGGGTGGTGGCGGGCCCGCACTGCCCCGCCCCCGTGTGGGGGGCCCGGGCCCCGGGCGCCGTGCGGCGCCCCTAGTCTGGGATGCGTGGACGAAGAGTTGCGGTCGCTCACGGAGCGCTTACGGCAGGAGTCGGGCGGAACGGCGGCGTATCGGCGGCTGCTCGCGACGGACGATCTCGATGAACTGGCGGAGGAGCTCGTCGCGGCCGGGCAGCCGCTGTGGGCCAGGGAACTGGTCGCGTTCCGGCTGGGCGTGGCGGGCGACCGGCGTTCCTTTGAAGCCCTGGTGCTGCTGCTCAACCATCGCGACCCGCCGCGCTGTGCCGCCGCCGCCCATGCCCTCGCCCGGCTCCGCGATCCGCGTACGGCCCGCGCCGCCGCCGCCCTCGCCACCAACGAACTGCGCGTCGCCTACGCCCTGTTCCCGGTCCGGCTCCTGGTGGAGCTGCGCGCCCCCGAGTCCGTGCCCGCGCTGATCACCACCCTGGAGCGGCGGCTGCGCCCGCACGACCCCTACCGGCGGGTGGCCCTCGCCTGTGTGGAGGGCCTCGGCGCGCTCGGGGACCCCCGCGCCAGGACCGTCCTCAACGAGGCCCTGGCCCATCCGGCGCTCGCCGAGTCCGCGGTGCACGCCCTGGCCCGGCTCCCCGCGCAAAGGTGACGTCCCATCAGCCCACCAGTGTCCGCGCGAAGGTGACGCCCTGTCAGCCCACCAGTGTCCGCGCGTACCGCACTTCGGGCACCGGTACGCCGTCCACGTCGAAGGGTTCCTCTGCGCCGTCGGCCCGGAACCCGGCCCGCTCGTAGCAGCGCCGGGCGCGCGCGTTCTCCTTCAGCACCCACAGGAGCATCCGTGGATGGCCCGCGACCGCGCGCTGCCGGACCGACTCCGTCAGCAGCGCCCGCCCGATGCCGCTGCCCAGGCGCCCGGGGTCGACGTACAGCGCGTACAACTCGGCGTCGGCGGTGTGCGTGTCGCCGTCCAGGTACGGCCCGTGCGCCGCCCAGCCGACGATCTCGCCGTCCAGCTCGGCCACCAGGTTCAGCACCGGGCCCGTGCCGTCGCCGAAGTGTGCGCGTCGCCGCTCGGCGTCCGCCGGCACGCTGAGCGCGTCGAGATGGGCCTGCGGGATGAGGCCCCGGTAGGCGTTCTGCCAACCGTGGACGCGGATCTCGGCGACGCGGTCGCAGTCGGCGAGCGTCATGGGCCGCACCAGCGGCACGGTCACTCGGCCACCACCGCGAACGCCTCGATCTCCATCAGGAACCCCGGGCGGACCAGCCCGGCGACCTGCACGGCGGATGCCGCCGGGAGCCGGTCGTCGGGTATGTGCGCCGCGCGGGCGGCGCGGATCGCGGGCATATGGGCCATGTCCGTGACGAAGTAGGTGAGTTTGACGACGTCCGCGAAGTCCGCTCCGGCGGCGGCCAGACAGCGCCGCAGGTTCTCGAAGACCTGGCGGGCCTGGGCCGCCGGGTCGCCCGCGCCGACGAGTTCGCCGTCCCCGTCCAGGGCGAGCTGGCCGGAGACGGCGACGAAGCGGCCGGTGGCGGCTACGACATGGGTGTACTGGGCGGCGGGGGCGACCCCGTCGGGGGCGGGAATCCTGATCGGCTCACTCATGCGTCCATGGTGGACCAGGGGTGTGACAACGCCCCCGCGGGGCCGCGGGATCGTGCGGTGCTCAGCCGCGGAAGCCGAGCAGTCCGTGCAGGGCCGAGCCGCGGGACGCGGTGGACGCCTCCTTGGTGCCGAGCGGCTTGGGGTCGGGCGTCCGCTCGCACACCGCGTCGGCCGTGCCGTCGCCGCGCGGCACCGTGCCGTCGGTCAGATAGCGGGCCAGATGCTCGTCGAGGCAGGCGTTCCCGCTCAGTGTGACGCCGTGGTTCCCGCCGCCCCGCTCGACCACCAGGCTGGAACCGCCGAGCAGGCGATGGACCGTGACGCCGCCCTCGTACGGGGTGGCCGCGTCGTTCGTCGCCTGGAACAGCAGCGCCGGCGGCAGCTTGCCGTTGGCGATGTTCACCGGCCGCAGGGTGCCGGTGGGCCAGAAGGCACACGACGCGTTGTACCAGGCGTTGTTCCAGGCCATGAACGGAGCCTTCTCGTACACCGCCCAGGTGTCCCGGTGCCAGCGGTTCCAGTCGCGCGGCCAGGCGGCGTCACGGCACTGCACCGCCGAGTAGACGCTGAAGCCGTTGTCGCCGGACTCGTCGACGGCGCCGAAGTTCTCGTACGCCGCCACCAGCGGCCCGGTCTTCCTGTCGTTCACGTACGCCGCGAACGCCTCGGCGAGATGGGGCCAGTAGCCGTTGTAGTAGCCGCCCGGCATGAAGGTGTCCTCCAGTTCGGCGGCGCCGACCCTGCCGCCCGCCGGCTTCGCGGCCAGCGCCGCCCGCATCGCGTACCACTTGGCCTCGACCGCCGCCGGGTCCCTGCCGAGCCGGTATGCGGAGTCGTGCCGGGCGATCCAGGCCATCAGGGCGCGGTGGCGGTCGTCGAAGGCGTGGTCCTGGGTGAGGTTGTCCTCGTACCAGACGCCGGTCGGGTTCACGATCGAGTCCAGCACCAGGCGGCGCACCCGCTCCGGATACAACTTCGCGTAGACGGCGCCCAGGTAGGTCCCGTACGAGTAGCCGAGGTAGTTGACGCGCTGCGCGCCGAGGGCCTGCCGGATCTTGTCCAGGTCCCGCGCGGCGCTCACGGTGTCGATGTACGGCAGCACGTCCGCGTACTTCTTGCCGCAGTCCGCGGCGAACGCCCGCGCGCGGGCGAGGTTGGCCTGCTCGACCGCGGGCGTGCTCGGCACCGAGTCGGGCCGCACCGCGTCGAAGTGGCCGGGCCGGCAGTCCAGGGCGGGCGTGCTCCTGCCGACGCCGCGCGGGTCGAAGCCGATGACGTCGTACTGGGCCGCCACCGTCTTGGGCAGCGCGGACGCGACGAAACCGGCGAGCGTCAGACCGCTGCCGCCGGGTCCGCCCGGGTTGACCAGCAGCGGGCCCTGGGAGGTCCGGGCGGTGTGCGGGACGCGCGAGAGCGCGAGGGTGATCTGCTTCCCCTGCGGGCGGGTGTGGTCGAGGGGCACCTTGAGGGACGCGCACTGGAGCGCCGGATAGTCGGTGGTGCCGCACTTCTTCCAGGTGAGCTTCGCGGCCGCGGCGGCAGCCGCGGAAGGCCCGGACGAAGCGGCGGAGGGTCCGGACGAAGCGGCGGAGGCGGCGGAGGCGGAGGGGGTGGCCGGGGCGTCCGTCGCGGCGTGCCGCGGGTTCGCGCCGGCGGGGACGGCCGTGAGCGACCCGGCCACGACGGCGGCGGCACCGCACAGCACGGCAGCGCGTGTTCTCATTGCGTCCTCCCAGGACGGAGGGGGCGGGACCGCGAGGGTCGCGGTCCTCGCCGCATCGTCCCGGAGTGGGCGCCCGGAAGAACCTGTTGTGGGGATACTTGACCCAATTGGGTCGCGGGATGCGCTCGAACGCTCTCAGATCAACGTGAGTTGAACCGGCTCGGCCGCCCTTGGTCCGTGGACCGGCGGCGGCACCGGCTCGGGCGGCCGGATGCGGCGCGGCATCCCCGTGCTCGCGGGGCCGATGCCGTACTCCCGGGCCAGCTCGTGCACCTGACGGGTGATCCGGCGCTGGTACCACTTCGGCGCGTAGGCGCCCTCCGCGTACAGCCGCTCGTAGCGGCGCACCAGATGAGGGTGGTGCTGTCCGAGCCAGGCCATGAACCACTCGCGGGCCCCGGGCCGCAGATGCAGCACCAGCGGGGTGACGGAGGTCGCCCCGGCGGCCGCGATCGCCCGCACGGTGGTCCTCAGCTGGGCCGGGTGGTCGCTCAGGAAGGGGACCACCGGGGCCATCAGCACACCGCAGCCGATGCCGTGCTCGCCGAGGGTCCGCACCACGTCGAGGCGGCGTTCGGGCGCGGGTGTGCCCGGCTCCACGGTGCGCCACAGGCCGGGGTCGGTGAAGCCGACGGAGACGGAGATGCCGACGTCCGTCACCTCCGACGCCTGTTTGAGCAGGTCCAGGTCGCGCAGGATCAGCGTGCCCTTGGTCAGGATCGAGAAGGGGTTCGCGTGGTCGCGCAGCGCGGCGATGATGCCCGGCATCAGCCGGTAGCGGCCCTCGGCGCGCTGGTAGCAGTCGACGTTCGTGCCCATCGCGATGTGCTCGCTCCGCCAGCGCGCGGAGCCGAGTTGACGGCGCAGCAGTTCGGGCGCGTTCACCTTGACCACGATCTGGGTGTCGAAGTCGATCCCCGTGTCCAGGTCCAGGTAGCTGTGGGTCTTGCGGGCAAAACAGTAGACGCATGCGTGCGAGCAACCGCGGTACGGGTTGACGGTCCACTCGAAGGGCATGCGCGAGGCGCCCGGCACCCGGTTGATGATCGAGCGGGCTCGGATCTCATGGAAGGTGATCCCGTGGAACTCGGGCGTGTCGAAGGTGCGGGTGGTCACCGCGTCGGCGCCGAACAGGGCCGCGTCGACCCGGCCGTGCTCCGGCGGTGCCGACTCCACTGTGAGGTTCTCCCAGCGCATGACGCCTCCTCGGTAGCGCTGCCCACAGAATAGAACACTCGTTCGCATGATCGTGCGAGGATGGTTCCGGGCGTCGCTTCCGGCACCCCGATTTGGCGGCCGGGGGCCGGGGTGATTGGGTGGCCCCAACCCCGAGAACTCAGGTCCTGGAGGAAGCCAATGGCGCAGGTCGAGGCCACTACGGAGCGGGTCGTCGCGGCGGACGCGGAGAAGGTGTTCGACGCCCTCGCCGACTACCGCGGTACACGCGCGAAGGTGCTGCCCGAGCAGTTCAGCGAGTACGAGGTGCGCGAGGGCGGCGACGGAGAGGGCACCCTCGTCCACTGGCGGCTCCAGGCCACCAGCAAGCGCGTCCGGGACTGCCTCCTGGAGGTCACCGAGCCCACCGACGGCGAACTGGTCGAGAAGGACCGCAACTCCTCCATGGTCACCGTCTGGCGGGTCACCCCGGCGGGCGAGGGCGCGTCCCGCGTCGTCGTCACCAGCACCTGGACCGGGGCCGGCGGCATCGGCGGCTTCTTCGAGCGGACCTTCGCGCCCAAGGGGCTCGGCCGGATCTACGACGCGCTGCTCGCCAAGTTCGCCGCAGAGATCGAGAAGTAGCCCAAGAAGCCGGTGGTGAAGGGGTGTTGGACCCCTCACCGGTTCGAGTGGATCTCCGGGGCGCCCGGCATGCATCCGTAACTCGTCGCGCCCGCTCGCAGTTGTCGCCGTGCGCGGGAATTGTGCAGCGGCGCGACGAGGGGAGCGATACGTGGGCGGGACGACTCTGGTGGAGCACGAGCCGGTGGAGCACGAGCCGGTCGTGGCACCTTCGAAGGTGCCGCTGCCGCCGCCCGCCGCCGCCCCCGAACTGAGCCGGAGCGGGGTCCGGCTGGTCTTCGTCGGGCTGATGCTCGCCCTGCTCCTCGCCGCGCTGGAGCAGATGATCGTCGCCACCGCGCTGCCCAAGATCGTCGGTGAGCTGCACGGCCTGGACAAGATGTCCTGGGCGATCACCGCATACCTGCTCACGGCCACCGTGGGACTGCCGATCTACGGCAAGCTGGGCGACCTCTTCGGCCGCAAGGCCGTCTTCCAGTTTGCCATCCTCGTCTTCGTCATCGGCTCCGCGCTGGCCGGACGGGCGCAGAGCATGGACCAGTTGATCGCCTTCCGGGCCGTCCAGGGCGTCGGCGCGGGCGGGCTGATGATCGGGGTGCAGGCGATCATCGCGGACATCGTGCCGCCCCGGGAACGCGGCCGGTTCATGGGGCTGATCGGCGCCGCCTTCGGCCTCGCCTCCGTCGCCGGACCGCTGCTCGGCGGCTACTTCACCGACCACCTCACCTGGCGCTGGTGCTTCTACATCAACGTGCCCTTCGGCCTTGTCACCCTGGCCGTCATCAGCGTCGTGCTCAAACTCCCCAAGCAGCGCGTGCGCGCCCGGCTCGACGTCCTCGGCGCGCTGCTGCTCGCCGCCGCCTCCACCTGCCTGGTGCTGCTGACCAGTTGGGGCGGCACCGAGTACGACTGGGGCTCGCGCCAGATCCTCGGGCTCGGCGCGGGCGCGGTGGCGGCCACCGTCCTGTTCCTGGTCGCCGAGCACTTCGCCGCCGAACCCCTCATCCCGCTCAGGCTGTTCAGGGACTCGGTGTTCAACGTCACCGGCCTGGTCGGCCTGGTCATCGGCGTCGCCCTGTTCGGCGCCGCCAGCTATCTGCCGACCTTCCTCCAGATGGTCGACGGGGCCACGGCCACCGAGTCGGGCCTGCTGATGCTGCCCATGATGGGCGGCATCGTCGTCGCGTCGATCATCTCCGGACAACTCATCAGCCACACCGGCCGCTACCGGATCTACCCCGTCCTGGGCGGGGCCCTCTCGGTGGCCGGGATGTGGCTGCTGTCCCGGCTGGAGATCGACACGCCCCGGCTGCACTACAGCATCTGGATGGCCGTCCTCGGCGCCGGCATCGGCATGGTGATGCCCGTCCTCATCCTGGCCGTGCAGAACTCCGTGCGCCCCGCCGACCTCGGCACCGCGACCAGCGCCAACAACTACTTCCGGCAGATCGGCGGCAGCGTCGGCGCCGCCGTCTTCGGCACCCTGTTCGCCGGCCGGCTCACCGACGCCCTGAGCGCACGCCTCCCGGCGCGGGCCGGTGCCCGGCTGCCGGACCCCGAGTCGATCACCCCGCAGACGGTCCACGCCCTGCCCCCGGCGCTGCGCGACGCCTATATCCACGCCTACGCCGACGCGATGCCCCGGATCTTCCTCTACCTCGTTCCGGTGCTCGTGCTCGGTCTGCTCATCGCCTTCTTCCTCAAGGAGAAACCCCTGGTGTCCCACAACGCCCCCGCCACCGACCCGGAGACCGCGCAGATGCACGCCTCCATCCCGCAGGCCCGTTCGTCCCACGCCGCGGGGATCCCCGTCTGCGGCACGGTGCAGCACCCCGACGGCACCGTGGTGCCCCGCGCGGCGCTCACCCTGATCGATGTGACCGGGCAGCAGATCGGCCGGGGCGCGAGCGGCAACGACGGGCGGTACGCGCTGTCCACACCGGGTTCCGGGGCGTACGTCCTGATCGCCGCCGCGGGCGGCCACCAGCCGCAGGCCGTCTCCGTGACCGTCGGCGAGCGGCCGGTCGAACTGGACGTCGTTCTCGGCGGCGCGGGCCGCCTGGCCGGCTCCGTCCTCACCGCGGACGGCGCCCCGGTGCGGGACGCCACGGTCACGCTCACCAATGTGCACGGCGAGGTGGTCGCCACCACCCGCAGCGGTCGCGAGGGCGGCTACGTCATCACCGAACTGGTCGCCGGGGAGTACACCCTCGCCGCCAGCGCGCCCGCCTTCCGGCCCGCCGCGCTCCCGGTCAGCGTGCAGGCGGCCCGGGAGACCCGGCAGGACGTCGAACTGGCGGGCGGCGCCGTGCTGCGCGGCACCGTGCGGGCCGGTGGCGGACGGCCCGTCGAGGACGCGCGCGTGACCCTCCTCGACGCGGCCGGCAACGTCGTGGACACGCTCACCACGGGCCCCGACGGAACGTTCCGGTTCGTGGATCTCTCCTCCGGCGAGTACACCGTCATCGCGGCCGGTTACCCCCCGGTGGCCACCGTCCTCCAGGTCGCGGGCGGCGGACGCACCGAGCGTGACCTGCAGCTCGGCCACGAGGACTGACCCGGCACCCGGGGGCGCGAACCCACTCGTGCGCCCCCGAGGGTGCGGCCCCGTGCGCCGGAGCGATCAAGTGACGCCGATTCCGGCGTTGATACCCAACGCGACCGGCCGGAGCCGTACGGTAAGGGCGGGCGGACCCCTGCGGGCGCACACCACGCCCGGCTGCGCGCGGCCACGCCCGCGCATCACACCGCGTACGTCCCGCGTGGCACCGCCAGGTCCGGCCGGTCCGGCCGAGCGGGTGGTGGCACCGGGCGGCCGGGGCGGCTCACCGGATCGTCGGGGCGGCTCACCGGATCGTCGGGGTGGCTCATCGGTCGGGGTGGCTCATCGGTCGGGGTGGTCCGCGAGGGACGCCTGGGTGAGCAGGAGGCGGGCCAGGTCGCGGGCCTCGTCCGCGGTCAGCGCCGCCCAGGTGCCCGGCTCGCCGCCCCGGTCCTGTCCCACGTCCAGCGTGACCCGGCTGATCGGCTTCTCCGGTGAGGCCAGCCGCAGGCACTTCACCGCGATCCGCCGGCCGCAGGACGTCACGAAGGACGCGCTCTCGGCCGTGCCCGGCCGCTCCTGACCTGTCATCACTCCCACGCCCTTCCTGGCCCGTCCCCGAGGGTTCCCGCCTGCGTCCCGCCTGGCCCACCCGATGGGCTATGGACCAGAGAGCGCCGGGCGCGCCCGGAATGTTCCCGCCCGTGCGGAGCTTTCCGCCGCTCGATCGTGGCCGGTCGGCTCCGTACCGCGTAACGTGGCGCGGCATGAAGATCCTCATCAGTGCGGACATGGAGGGCGCGACCGGCGTCACCTGGCCGGCCGACGTGCTGCCGGGGACACCGCAGTGGGAGCGGTGCCGGTCACTGTTCACCTCCGATGTCGACGCCGCGGTGCGCGGCTTCCTGGACGGCGGAGCCGACGAGGTCCTCGTCAACGAGGCCCACTGGTCGATGCGCAATCTGCTCCTGGAGCGGCTCGACGAGCGGACGCAGATGCTCACCGGGCGGCACAAGTCCCTGTCCATGGTGGAGGGCGTGCAGCACGGGGACGTGGACGGCATCGCCTTCGTCGGCTACCACGCGGGCGCCGGCATGGAGGGCGTCCTCGCGCACACCTATCTCGCCAACTCGATCACCGGGGTGTGGCTGAACGGCGTACGGGCCAGCGAGGGACTCCTCAACGCCCATGTCGTCGCCGAGTACGGGGTGCCCGTCGTCCTCGTCACCGGGGACGACGTGGCCTGCGAGGACGCGCTCGGGTATGCGCCCGAGGCGTTCAAGGTCGCGGTGAAGGACCATGTGTCGCGGTACGCGGCCGTGTGCCGCACACCGGCCAGGACCGCCGCCGACATCCACGCCGCCGCCAAGGAGGCCGCCGCGCTGGCGGTACGCCACGAGCCGGTCCACGGCGGCCCGTTCACCATCGCCCTGGAGTTCGACGCCGAGCACCTGGCGCAGGCCGTCACCGTCGTGCCGGGCGTCGAGCGGACCGGGGAGCGCAAGGTGACGTACAGCAGCGACACCATGTACGAGGGAATCCGCAGCTTCAAGGCGGTCACCACCATCGCCTCGGCCGCGGTGGAGGAGCAGTATGGCTGACGAACGCGCGCTGGACGAGGTCGTCCGGTTCACCTCCGAGCTGATCCGGATCGACACCACCAACCGTGGCGGGGGCGACTGCCGGGAGCGGCCCGCCGCCGAGTACGCGGCCGAGCAACTGGCGGGCGCGGGCCTCGAACCCACCCTCCTGGAACGCACCCCGGGCCGGACGAACGTAGTAGCCCGCATCGAGGGCACCGACCCGTCGGCCCCGGCCCTGCTCGTCCACGGTCATCTGGACGTCGTCCCGGCGCGGGCCGACGAGTGGAGCGTGCACCCCTTCTCCGGCGAGATCCGCGACGGGGTCGTCTGGGGCCGGGGCGCCGTCGACATGAAGAACATGGACGCGATGATCCTCGCCGTGGTGCGGGCCTGGGCCCGCGCGGGTGTACGCCCGCGGCGCGACGTGGTCGTCGCCTTCACCGCCGACGAGGAGGCCAGCGCCGAGGACGGCTCGGGATTCCTCGCCGACCGGCACGCGCACCTCTTCGAGGGGTGCACCGAGGGCGTCAGCGAGTCGGGCGCCTACACCTTCCACGACGGCGCCGGACGCCAGATCTATCCGATCGCCGCCGGTGAGCGCGGCACGGGCTGGCTCAAGCTCACCGCGCGCGGCCGGGCGGGGCACGGGTCCAAGGTCAACCGGGAGAACGCGGTGACCCGGCTGGCCGCCGCCGTCACCAGGATCGGCGGGCACCAGTGGCCGTCGCGGCTCACCCCGACGGTGCGCGCCGCGCTGACCGAACTCGCCGCCCTGTACGGCATCGACGCGGACCTGGACGACGTGGACGGGCTGCTGCTGAAGCTCGGCCCGGCCGCCGAACTGGTGGCCGCGACCGTCCGCAACAGCGCCAACCCGACCATGCTGGAGGCCGGTTACAAGGTCAATGTGATTCCGGGGCAGGCCGTCGCCTTCGTCGACGGACGGTATCTGCCGGGCGGCGAGGACGAGTTCCGCGCCACCCTCGACCGGCTGACCGGACCGGACGTCGACTGGGAGTTCCACCACCGGGAGGTCGCCCTCCAATCGCCGGTGGACTCGCCTACGTTCGCCGGGATGCGGGCCGCCGTCGAGGAGTTCGCGCCCGAGGGGCATGTGGTGCCGTTCTGCATGTCGGGCGGCACGGACGCCAAGCAGTTCTCCCGGCTCGGCATCACCGGCTACGGCTTCACCCCGCTCAGGCTCCCCGAGGGCTACGACTACGGGGCCATGTTCCACGGGGTCGACGAGCGGGTGCCGACCGAGGCGCTGCACTTCGGCGTCCGCGTCCTCGACCGCTTCCTGCAGACGGCCTAGACGATGGGGGATCCCATGCGGACCATGGCGTACGGCTCCTGGCCCTCGCCCATCGACGCGGCCCTGGCCGCCGCGCACGACGGCCATCCGGAGTGGCTGGGCCTCGTCGGCGACGAGATCTGGTGGACCGAGCCGCGGCCGGAAGAGGGCGGACGCCGGACCCTCGTGCGGCGCCGCGCGGACCGGACCGAGGAATCGCTGCTGCCCGCGCCGTGGAACGTGCGCAGCCGCGTCATCGAGTACGGCGGTCACCCCTGGGCCGGTGCGGTGCGCGAGGGCCGGCCGCTCGTCGTGTTCGTGCACTTCGCCGACCAGCGGCTGTACCGGTACGAGCCGGGCGGCGAGCCGCGCCCGCTCACGCCCGTCTCGCAGGTCGGCGGCGGACTGCGCTGGGCCGAGCCGCGGCTCGACCTGGAACGCGGCGAAGTGTGGTGTGTGCTGGAGGAGTTCACCGGCGAGGGGCCCGGCGACCTGCGGCGCGTCGCGGCGGCCGTACCGCTGGACGGCTCGGCCGCCGAGGACCGTGACGCCGTGCGCGAACTCGCCGCTGAACGGCACCAGTTCGTCACCGGGCCGCGGCTCTCGCCGGACGGCCGCCGCGCCGCCTGGCTCGCCTGGGACCATCCGCGCATGCCCTGGGACGGGACCGAGCTGATCGTCGCGGACGTCACCGCCGACGGCACCCTGCGCGGGGCGCGGACGGTCGCCGGGGGACCGGCGGAGTCCGTCGCCCAGGCCGACTGGGCGGCCGACGGGAGCCTGCTGTACGCGAGCGACCGCAGCGGCTGGTGGAACCTGTACCGCGACGGCACCCCGCTGTGCCCGCGCGAGGAGGAGTTCGGCGGGCCGCTGTGGAAGCTGGGGCACCGCTGGTTCGCCCCGCTGGACAGCGGGTTGATCGCGGTTCTGCACGGCCGCGGCGGGAAGGCCCTCGGCATCCTCGATCCGAGGACCGGTGAGATCGCCGACACGGCCGGGCCCTGGTCCGAGTTCGAGTCGACGCTCGCGGCGCACGGCGACCGGGTCGTCGCCGTCGGCGCGGGCCCGCACAGCGGGTACGAGGTCGTCGAACTGGACACCGGGACCGGCCGGGCCCGGGTGATCGGCGCCCGGCACACCGACCCGGTCGACCCGGCCCTGTACCCCGAGCCACGGGTGCGCGCCTTCACCGGCCCCGGCGGACGCGAGGTGCACGCCCACGTGTACCCGCCGCACCATCCGGGCATCACGGCACCGCACGGCGAACCCGCGCCCTACGTCGTCTGGGTGCACGGCGGCCCCACCGGCCGCGCCCCGCTGACGCTGGACCTGGAGATCGCCTACTTCACCTCCCGGGGCATCGGGGTCGCCCAGGTCAACTACGGCGGTTCGACCGGGTACGGCCGCGAGTACCGGGACCGGCTGCGCGAGCAGTGGGGCGTCGTCGACGTCGAGGACTGCGCCGCCGTCGCGCTCGCCCTCGCCGAGGAGGGCACCGCCGACCGCGACCGGCTCGCGATCCGCGGCGGCAGCGCGGGCGGCTGGACCAGCGCGGCCTCCCTGACGAGCACCGACATCTACGCCTGCGGCACCATCGTCTATCCGATCCTCGACCTCACCGGCTGGAGCACGGGGGAGACCCACGACTTCGAGTCGCGGTACCTGGAGGGCCTGGTCGGGCCGCTCGCCGAGGTCCCCGAGCGGTACGCGGAGCGGTCCCCGGCCGAGCACGCCGACCGGATCTCGGCGCCGTTCCTGCTGTTGCAGGGCCTGGACGACGTGATCTGCCCGCCCGTGCAGTGCGAACGCTTCCTGGGCCGGATCAGGGGGCGCGGGGTGCCGCACGCCTATCTCGCCTTCGAGGGGGAGGGGCACGGCTTCCGCAGGGCCGACACCATGGTGCGCGCCCTGGAGGCCGAACTCTCCCTGTACGCCCAGGTGTTCGGGCTGGATATGCCCGGGATCCAGAAGCTGGAGCTGATGACGTGAGAGAACTCCTGCGGCCGCCGCGGCTCGCCCCCGGGGCGCGGGTCGCGGTGGTCGCGCCGAGCGGGCCGGTGACCGAGGACGGCCTGGCGGCGGGCCTCGACATCCTGCGCGGCTGGGACCTCGACCCGGTCGTGCGACCCCATGTGCTGGACCGACACGGCGAGCTGGGCTACCTGGCCGGCACCGACGCCGACCGGGCCGCCGACCTCCAGCGGGCCTGGTGCGATCCGGATGTGGCCGCGGTGCTGTGCGCCCGCGGCGGCTACGGCGCGCAGCGCATGGTCGACCTCCTCGACTGGGAGGCGCTGCGGGCGGCCGGCCCCAAGGTGCTCGTCGGCTTCAGCGATGTCACCGTGCTGCACCAGGCATTCGCCGCCCGGCTCGGCCTGGCCACGCTGTACGGGCCCGCGGCGGCGGGCGTCGACTTCATCAAGAACACGCGGACGCAGGAGCATCTCCGGGCGACCCTGTTCGCCCCGGAGACGGTCCGCACGATCGCCGCGGGCGGCCCCGCGCTGGTGCCGGGCCGGGCCCGCGGGGTCACCCTCGGCGGATGTCTGAGCCTGCTCGCCGCCGACCTGGGCACACCGCTCACCCCACCGGTCGCCCGGGGCGGGCTGCTGCTCCTGGAGGACGTGGGCGAGCCCGCGTACCGCGTCGACCGGCTGCTGACCCAGCTCCTGCGCTCCGGACGGCTGGACGGTGTGGCGGGGATCGGGCTCGGGTCCTGGGCCGGCTGCGGTCCGTACGAGGAACTGCGCGCGGTCTTCGCCGACCGCCTCGGCGGCCTCGGCGTACCCGTCCTGGAAGAGGTCGGGTTCGGCCACTGCGACGAGGCGCTGACGGTCCCGTTCGGTGTGACGGCCGAGTTGGACGCGATCGCGGGCACCCTGACCCTGGACGAGCCGGCCCTGCGCTGATCGCGGTGGTGGGGTGGCCGGACCGGCGTAAGGTGGCGGGATGCCGCACAGCCAGTCTCGCCATCTCGCCGAGGGGCCCCGGGTGGGCATACGGCACTTCACCCGCGGGGACGGTCCGGAGTTCACCGCCCGGGCCCGGGAGAGCAAGGACCTGCACCAGCCATGGCTGTTCCCGCCGCTCGATGAGGCCGCCTACGCCGGGTACGCGGGCCGGCTGATCGAGGATCCGACGAAGGTCGGGTTCCTGGTCTGCGAGAAGGACGGCGGGGCCATCGCCGGGTTCATCAACATCAACAACATGGTCGGGGGCGGCTTTTGGTGCGGCGTCCTCGGCTATGGCGCCTTCGCGCACGCGGCCGGGCGCGGGCTGATGCGCGAGGGGCTCGATCTGGTGATCGGGTACGCGTTCGGGCCGCTGCGGCTGCACCGGCTGGAGATCAACGTCCAGCCGGGCAACGCCCCCTCCATCGCCCTCGCCCGTGGCGCCGGGTTCCGGCTGGAGGGCTTCTCACCGAACATGATCTTCATGGACGGGGCCTGGCGGGACCACGAGCGCTGGGCGATCACCGCCGAGATGCGGGCTTCCGGTTGATCTTCATGGTGTCCAGGTCCGTCACGGTCGACTTCAGCTCCGTGAACCCGTAGCCGAGACCGGTCAGATGGGCCTGAGCCCGCTCCTCCGCGAGCGCCGCCGCCATCTCCTCCCCGTCGGCCGCGTCCGACACCACCACGTACCGCATCGAGAAGTGCTTCAACGGCCGCGCCTCGTACGACAGCGAGCCCTCCTCGGTGAACCGCATGCTCGTCATCCCGTGCTCGGCGGCCTCGGCCAGCAGCCGGTCCCGGGCCTGCTCGGTCAGCCGCGCCCAGGTGCCCCGGACGATGACCCGGTAGGTGTGCCGCTCGCTCATATGCCGTTCCGTCCTCACTCGATCCGAACTCGACCCGGTCGATTCACATTCGACCCGCTCGACCCGATCTCGACCCGAACTCAATCCGATGGACGACCGACTCTACGTCGGCGAGGATCGACCGCATGCGGAATTTCGTGGTGCTCGACGCCCCCTCCAACCTGGGCCTGCGCCCCCCTGCCCCCGGCACCGTGCCCGGCTGCTGCAAACTCGCCGGAGCCCTGCGCGAGCAGGGCATCGTGCAGCGGCTGGGTGCTCGTGAGGGCGGGGTCGTGGTCCCGCCGCGCTACGACCGCGGCGACTGGCAGGAGGGCGACGGCGTCTTCAACGCGGTGGCCCTCGCCGGGTACACCGTCAAGCTCGCCGACCGCGTCGAACGGCATGTCCGCGCCGGTGACTTCCCCGTCGTCCTCGGCGGCGACTGCTCCATCCAGCTCGGCGCGTCCCTCGCGCTGCGCCGCCTCGGTCGGTACGGGCTGGTCGCCGTCGACGCTTCGCCGGACTTCCGGCACCCGGGCAACTCCGACCGGATCGGCGCGGCCGGCGGTGAGGAGGTCGCCCTGGGCACCGGACGCGGCCAGCGGGACCTCACCGACCTGGAGGGCCTGCGGCCCTACCTGCGCGACGAGGATGTACGGTTCGTCGGGATCCGCGACTACTTCGAGGAGGACCGCGCCGAACTGGCCGCCCTGAAGATCCCCGCGGTCACCGTCGGCGAGCTGCGCGAGTGGGGCGCCGACACCGTCGCCCGGACCACCGCACAGAGCTTCGAGGCACCGCAACTCGACGGCTTCTGGGTGCACTTGGACGCCGATGTTCTCGACCCCTCCGTGATGCCCGCCGTCGACAGCCCCGACCCCGACGGGCTGCTGCCCGACGAACTCGTCGCGCTGCTCCGCCCGTTGCTCGCCTCCCCGCGGTGCGTCGGCTTCAACGTCACCATCTACGACCCCGACCTGGACCCCGACGGTACGGCCGGCGCCCTGCTCGCCGACGCCGTGGTCGCCGCCTTTGCGCCGTCCTGACCGGCGGCACCCCTGGACACCCCGCTGCCCCGCCGCGCACCGCTCGATGAGCGGCCCCGCATCGAGGGCCGGGACCGCGACGACATGCCCCGCGGCACGGCCCGGTGGATCGGTCCGGCGGATCGGCTACGCGCCGCTGCGCGGCATGCGGCCCGCCCGCTCGACTTCCGCGTGCGGCCGGTCACGACCGTGCGGCCGGCCACGACCTGAGCCGTGGCACGGTGCGCCGGGATGGGCTCGTCACGCCCGTGCCACCGGGTGATGCCGCGGGTGGGCACGTGATGCCGGGGGCGGGCGGGACTGGGGATGCCGCCGTCGGACCGTGCTCGGGTCAGCTTCGGTGGTCCACGTACTCGAACAGCGCCCCGTCCGGGTGCATCGCGAGCAGATTGCGGCCCGCCGGTGTGGCCACGGGGCCGGCCAGAACGTGCGCGCCGAGGTCCGTGAGCAGCCGGTGAGCCTCGTCCACATCCTTGACCGCGATGGTCGCGGTCACCTTGCGCAGCAGATCCAGCTCGTCCTTGGGGCCGCTCATCAGCAGAAAGGAGCCGACCGCGGCGACCCGCACACCACCGCGTTCGGACCGCACCGCCCTGCCGCCCGCCAGGCGTTCGTAGAAGGGGACCGCGGTATCGAGGTCGTCGACGCAGATGCGCAGTGAGGCGCCCAGAATCTCCATGCCCACGAGCCTAGTTGGGCCGCCGGGCCGAGGAGATCGCTTCCCCCGATCACTCACCGTACCCGGCCACGCCCTTCGCACGGGCGCCCGTCGGACAGCGCAAACGGCCCTCCGTACCACCCGGCACACCACGGTCACCGGCGCGCCGGTGCGGGACTCGCGGGTTTGAGCCGGGCGCGCAGGGGGACGCGGAGGGTTCCAAGCCGTCGTACCGCCGGAGGGCCATCGTGAGGCGACCCCGCATCGTGATCGTCGGAGCCGGCTTCGCCGGGTACCGCGCGGCCCGTGCCCTGTCCCGGCACGCCCGGGGGCGGGCCGAGATCACCCTGCTGAACGCGACCGACTACTTCCTGTACCTGCCCCTGCTGCCCCAGGTGGCCGCGGGCACCCTGGAGCCGCGTCGCGTCACCGTCTCGCTGGCCGGCACGCTGCGCGATGTGCGCCCGGTGCTCGGCGTCGCGGACCGCGTCGACCTCGACGGGCGGGCCGTGCACTACACCGACCCCGAGGGGCGGACGGGCACCCTCGGCTACGACCGGCTCGTGCTCGCCGTCGGCAGCGTCAACAAACTGCTGCCGGTACCCGGCGTGGCCGAGTACGCGCACGGCTTCCGCGGCCTGCCCGAGGCCCTCTACCTGCGCGATCATGTGACCCGGCAGCTGGAGCTGGCCGCCGCCGACGACGATCCGCGCGACGCCGCCGCGCGCTGCACCTTCGTCGTGGTCGGCGCTGGCTACACCGGCACCGAGGTGGCCGCGCACATGCAGCGGTCCACCGCCGAGGCGGCGCGCAGGCGGGTGCTGCCGGGCGGGGTGCGGCCGCGCTGGCTGCTGCTGGACATCGCCCCGCGCGTCCTGCCCGAGCTGGGCGAACACCTCTCGCGCACCGCCGACCGCGTGCTGCGACACCGGGGCGTCGAGGTCCGTATGGGCACCTCGGTGCAGGAGGCCACCCACGACGGGGTGCGGCTCAGCGACGGCGAGTTCGTCGCGACCCGCACGCTGGTGTGGTGCGTCGGCGTCCGGCCCGATCCGCTCGTCGAGGACATCGGCCGTCCACTGGAGCGTGGCCGGCTGATCGTCGACCCCTTTCTCCAAGTGCCCGGGCAGCCCGGGGTGTTCGCGTGCGGCGACGCGGCGGCGGTGCCTGACCTGGAGCACCCCGGCAGCCTGACGCCGATGACGGCCCAGCACGCCTGGCGGCAGGGCGCGGCCGTGGCGGTCAACGTGGCCGCCTCGCTCGGCGCCGGGGAGGGCCGCCCCTACCGCCATCGCGACCTGGGCTTCGTCGTGGACCTCGGCGGCGCCCGGGCCGCCGCCGACCCGCTCGGCATCCCGCTCTCCGGCCTCCTGGCCGGGGCCCTCACCCGCGGCTACCACCTGGCGGCGATGCCCGGCAACCGGGTCCGGGTCGCCGCCGACTGGCTGCTGGACACCGTACTGCCGCCCCAGGCCGTCCAGTTGGGGCTGGTGCGCTCCTGGTCGGTGCCGCTGGACACCGCATCCCCCGAACTGGCCCGGGTACCGGGCGGACCCGGAGCGCACACCGATGGCCAGCCCGCCCCCGGCCCCGTCCGGCGCACCGACATCCCCGCGGAAGGAGACCCATGAAAACCGACGAACTCAACGACCTCGCCCAGCAGTTGCGCGTGGACAGCGTGCGCGCCTCCGCCGCGGCCGAGTCCGGGCACCCCACCTCCTCGATGTCCGCCGCGGAGCTGATGGCGGTGCTGCTCGACCGTCATCTGCACTACGACTTCGAGCGCCCCGCCCACCCCGCCAACGACCGCTTCGTCCTCTCCAAGGGACACGCCTCGCCCCTGCTGTACGCCGCCTACAAGGCGGCCGGCGCCGTCGACGACGCCGAACTGATGACCTTCCGCTCGCTCGGCAGCCGACTGGAGGGCCACCCGACCCCGCGGCGGCTGCCCTGGGTGGAGACGGCCACCGGCTCGCTCGGCCAGGGACTGCCCGTCGGTGTCGGTATCGCGCTGGCCGGCAAGCGGCTCGACCGCACCGGCTACCGGGTCTGGGTGCTGTGCGGCGACAGCGAACTGGCCGAGGGCTCGATCTGGGAGGCCGCCGAACACGCGGCGTACGAGCACCTGGACAACCTCACACTGATCGTGGACGTCAACCGGCTCGGCCAGCGCGGCCCGACCCGGCACGGCCACGACCTCGACGCCTACGCCCGCCGGTTCCACGCCTTCGGCTGGCACACGGTGGAGGTCGACGGCCATGACGTCGCGGCCGTCGACCGCGCCTACACCGAGGCCGAGACCACCAGCGGACAACCCACCGTGATCCTCGCCCGCACCCTCAAGGGCAAGGGTGTCGCCTCCGTCCAGGACCGCGAGGGCCTGCACGGCAAGCCGCTGCCCGACCCGCAGGAGGCCATCGCCGAGCTGGGCGGCGCGCGCGAGCTGCGGGTACGGGTGCGGGAGCCGCGCGCCGCCCGGACCCTGCGCTCCGTGCCGACTCAGGCACTGGAGCTGCCCCGCTACGAGCGGGGGGACAAGGCGGCCACCCGGGACGCGTTCGGCAAGGCGCTCGCCGCGCTCGGCACCGCCCGCGGGGACATCGTCGCCCTCGACGGGGAGGTCGGCGACTCCACCCGTACCGAGTTCTTCGCCAAGGAGCACCACGACCGGTTCTTCGAGTGCTACATCGCCGAACAACAGCTGGTCGCCGCCGCGGTGGGCATGGCGGCGCGCGGCTGGGTGCCCTACGCCTCGACGTTCGCGGCCTTCTTCACGCGCGCGTTCGATTTCGTGCGCATGGCGTCGATCAGCGGCTCCGGCATCAACCTGGTCGGCTCGCACGCGGGCGTCTCGATCGGCCAGGACGGGCCTTCCCAGATGGGTCTGGAGGACCTGGCGATGTTCCGGAGCGTGTACGGCTCGACCGTGCTGTACCCGTGCGACGCCAACCAGACCGCGAAGCTCGTCGCCACCATGGCCGACCTGCACGGCGTCCGCTATCTGCGGACCACGCGCGGCGGCGGCCCGGTCCTCTACGGCCCGGACGAGGAGTTCCCGGTCGGCGGCAGCAAGGTGCTGCGCTCATCCGGCGAGGACCAGTTGACCGTGGTGGCCGCCGGGGTCACCGTGCCCGAGGCCCTGACCGCCGCCGATCTGCTGGCGGACGAGGGCGTTGCGGTCCGGGTCGTCGACCTGTACTCGGTCAAGCCCGTCGACCGGCACACCCTGCACCGGGCCGCCGAGGAGACCGGCTGTCTGCTCACGGTGGAGGACCACCACGAGGAGGGCGGCATCGGGGACGCCGTGCTCGACGCGTTCGTCGACGGCAGGACGGTGCCCCGGCTGGTCCGACTGGCGGTGCGGACGATGCCGGGGTCGGCCGCGCCCGACGAGCAACTGCACGCCGCCGGCATCGACGCCCAGACGATCGCGGCGGCAGGCCGACTGCTGGCGCAGGAGACGGCCGGGGGGTGAGCGCTGCGGACGGCCGGTGTGTGAGCCATGTGTCCGGGTCGGCGGCGAGGGCGGGCCGGGTCAGCCGGACATGAGGCACGCGTACGGGGCGGAGGGGCGGGGGCGGGCCAGGAACGCGTGGGGGCGGGCATCGGGCCCGGCCCCGTGGCGCCCCGACCGTGCCTGACGGGCCGCGCCCGTACGCCGGGGAACGCTGCGGGCAATCCCCGGTCAGGCGGGTCGGGCCTGCTTGCGGCACAGGATCTCGCCGTGCAGCACCGCGAACCAGCCGTCCTCGCGCGCTCCCCAGTCCCGCCATGCCTCGGCCACGGCGTGCAGTTGCGCGTCCGTCGCGTGACCGCCCTGGACGGCCCGCTCGGCGTACGACGAGGCGACGGTCCGCTCCGCCCACAGCCCGCTCCACCACGCCCGCTCCTGCGGCGTGGCGAACGTCCAGCCGGCGGACGTAGCCGTGATGTCCCGCAGCCCCGCGGCCAGCGCCCAGGACTTCAGGCGCCGCCCGGCGTCCGGTTCGCCGCCGTTGGCGCGGGCCACCCGGTGGTACAGGTCCAGCCAGTAGTCCAGGCCCGGCAGCGCCGGATACCAGGTCATCGTCGCGTAGTCCGAGTCGCGGACGGCGATGAACCCACCGGGCGCGGTGACCCGGTGCATCTCGCGCAGCGCCCGCACCGGGTCGCCGACGTGCTGGAGCACCTGGTGGGCGTGGACCACGCAGAACGTGTCGTCCGGGAAGTCCAGCGCGTGGACATCGGCCACCGTGAAGTCGATGTTGGCCAGACCGCGTTCGGCGGCCGTGGCCCGGGCCAGGTCCAGCACGTCCGGCGCCCGGTCGACACCGGTGACATGCCCCTCGGGGACCAGTGCCGCCAGGTCGGCGGTGATCGTCCCCGGACCGCAGCCGATGTCCAGGATCTTCATATGGGGCTTGATCGAACCGAGCAGATAGGCAGCGGAGTTGGCCGCGGTCCGCCAGGTGTGCGAACGCAGCACCGACTCGTGGTGCCCGTGGGTGTAGACGGCGGTCTCTCCTGGTTTCGGCATGGCTCTACCCCTTCGCGTCGTCGCTCCGCAGCGGCACACCGGTGTCCGCGACCCCGGTCTGCGGTACGCATCACCGTACGCGCGCCAACCGAATAATGAGATCCGCGTTTCATCATGCGGACGGCGACGCGGACGGTTTGGGCGACGCGGAGATGTGGAGGGTGCGGATGAGGCGGACGGGCGGGGCGATCGGCGGCAGCGCCCTGGGCGGCCAACGCCCGCGGGAGCTTCTCCACCGGGAGCGGGTCAGCGGCCTGGCGAGGGAGGCGGCGAACAGCAAAGGCCCGCTCGGTGGGTCGGCCCGGCCTCGGGGCGGTGAGGTCGACATCTGGGCTCCTGCGGGTGCGGGTACCCTGAACCGGTCGTTTCCCGCCCGCCGACGGGGCGATCGAGCGAGAGGAACCCCGCATGCGGCTGCTCCTGATCCGGCACGGCCAGACCCCCTCCAACATCGGGGGACTGCTCGACACCACCGTGCCGGGTCCGGGGCTCACCCCCCTCGGACAGCGGCAGGCCGCCGCCCTGCCCGAGGCGCTCGCCGACGAGGACATCGCGGCCGTCTACGCCTCCACCCTGGTCCGCGCCCAGCTGACGGCCGCCCCGCTGGCCGCCGCCCGTGGCCTCGACGTCCTGGTCCGGGACGGCATCCGCGAGCTGTCCGCCGGCGACCTGGAGATGCTCCCCGGCGACAGCGAACGGGGTCTTGAGTACATGACCACGGTGTTCGCCTGGGCGGGCGGCGACACCGAGCTGCGCATGCCCGGCGCGGAGACCGGCGCCGCGGCGCTGGCCCGGTTCGACGCGGTGGTCGCGGAAGCCGCCGCCGACGGCGCCGGAACCGTCGTCATGGTCAGCCACGGCGCGGCGATCCGCATCTGGACCGCGGCCCGCGCGCACAACGTCGACGTGCCCTTCGTCGCCGCCCACCCGCTGGAGAACACCGGCGTGGTGGTCCTGGAGGGCACACCGGCCGACGGCTGGAAGGCGCTGTCCTGGGAGGGCGCCCTGGTGCTGCCCGCCGGGGCGAGCGGCCCGACCGGCGAGCCGCGGCCGGTGCGCCCCGGAGCCGCCGGGCCGGACGACCCCGCCGACGCGGGACTGGTGCGCCCCGGGGCCGCCGGGCCGGACGACCCCGCCGACGCGGACTCCGCGGGATAAGGGTTTGCCGCAGGTCGGGGGCGCCCCGCAGAATGCCTCCCCATGGGACATCTGGAAGCCGCGCACCTCGAATACCACCTCCCCGACGGGAGGGCCCTGCTCGGCGACGTGTCCTTCCGGGTGGGCGAGGGCGCCGCCGTCGCCCTGGTCGGCCCCAACGGCGCGGGCAAGACCACCCTGCTCCGGCTGATCTCCGGCGAGCTGAAACCGCACGCGGGCACCGTCACGGTGACCGGCGGCCTCGGCGTGATGCGCCAGTTCGTGGGGTCCGTACGGGACGAGACGACCGTACGCGACCTGCTGGTGTCCGTCGCCCCGCCGCGCATCCGCGAGGCGGCGCGGGCCGTCGACGAGGCCGAGCACGCCCTCATGACCGTGGACGACGAGGCCGCCCAGCTCCGGTATGCGCAGGCCCTCGCCGACTGGGCGGAGGCGCGCGGCTACGAGGCCGAGACGCTGTGGGACATGTGCACCACGGCCGCCCTCGGCGTGCCCTACGAGCGCGCCCAGTGGCGGCAGGTGCGCACCCTCTCCGGCGGCGAGCAGAAGCGGCTCGTGCTGGAGGCGCTGCTGCGCGGCACCGACGAGGTGCTGCTGCTGGACGAGCCCGACAACTATCTCGACGTGCCCGGCAAGCGCTGGCTGGAGGAACGGCTGCGGGAGACCCGCAAGACGGTCCTGTTCGTCTCCCACGACCGTGAACTCCTCGCCCGCGCCGCCGAGAAGATCGTCTCCGTAGAGCCCGGTCCCGCGGGCGCCGACGCCTGGGTGCACGGCGGCGGCTTCGCCACCTACCACGAGGCCCGGCGCGAACGCTTCGCCCGCTTCGAGGAGTTGCGCAGGCGCTGGGACGAGAAGCACGCACAGCTGAAGAAACTGGTGCTGAACCTTCGTCAGGCGGCCAGCATCAGCCATGAGTTGGCCTCCCGCTACCAGGCCGCCCAGACCCGGCTGCGCAAGTTCGAGGAGGCCGGACCGCCGCCCGAGCCGCCGCGCGAGCAGGACATCCGGATGCGGCTGAAGGGCGGCCGCACCGGCGTACGGGCCGTGACCTGCGCGGGACTTGAGCTGACCGGCCTGATGAAACCCTTCGACCTGGAGGTCTTCTACGGCGAACGGGTCGCCGTCCTCGGCTCCAACGGATCCGGCAAGTCGCACTTCCTGCGCCTGCTCGCCGGCGACGAGGTGGCGCACACCGGGGCATGGAAGCTGGGCGCACGGGTCGTACCCGGCCACTTCGCGCAGACCCACGCGCACCCCGAGCTGGCCGGCCGCACCCTGCTAGACATCCTGTGGAAGGAACACTCCCAGGACCGGGGCGCCGCCATGTCCCGGCTGCGCCGCTACGAGCTGACGAACCAGGCCGAGCAGTCCTTCGACCGGCTCTCCGGCGGCCAGCAGGCCCGGTTCCAGATCCTTCTGCTGGAGCTGGCCGGTGCCACCGCGCTGCTGCTGGACGAGCCCACCGACAACCTCGACCTGGAGTCCGCCGAGGCGCTCCAGGAGGGCCTGGAGGCATTCGAGGGCAGCGTCCTGGCGGTGACCCACGACCGCTGGTTCGCCCGCACCTTCGACCGCTACCTGGTCTTCGGCAGCGACGGCCGGGTGCGCGAGACCCCGGAGCCGGTCTGGGACGAACGGCGGGTGGAACGCCCACGTTGAGGCTCCGCCGGATGGGCCGTGGGGCGCCGTTTGGCTTCTGGTGTCTTTCGTCTGCGGCGGCTTCGTGGCTGGTCGCTCCCCCAAGTTCTCGGCTTCGCTCGAACAGGGGGGACCCCCACCGCGGCGGAGCCGCATATCGATACAGCCCCGCGCCCCTTTGGGGGCGCTGGTCGGCCTGGCCTAGCGGCTCCGCTGGATGTTCGTACAGTGGACTCAGGAATGTGAGACACCGACGAGCGGGGCACACCATGACCGGAGTCGACCCGGACCGGCTGGACGACCAGCAGCTCATGAAGGAGCTGGAGACGATCCACCGCACGCGGCACGACACGCTGCTGTACGGATCGAACGACGCGCTGCGCGCCCACAACGAGCGCATGGCGCAACTCGAAGGGGAGTATCTGCGCCGCAACCCGCGTCGGCTCATCGCCTCGGGCCGCACCCGCGAGGGCGCGCGGGAGCGGGGCTGCGGGGGCACCGTGACCCCCGGCACCCCCGCCGGCTGAGCGGCGCGCGGAACCCGGCGGAGCCGCCTCGCGTACGGTGACGACCCGTCAGCGTCGTTCGACGGTCATCGCCTCGGCCAGCTCCTGGACGTTGGCGTAACGCGCCGACCGCGGCAGCCGTCGTACCGCCTGGATCAGGTCGTCGGGCGCGCGCCCGTGGCGCAGGACGTTCGACAGCTCGCCCGGACCGGCCGGGAACAGACCGCGCCCCAGGAGCCGGGCCAGCTCCAGCCGCACCGATTCCAGCGAGGTCCTGCCGCCGCTTCCCGGCGCCACCCGGCGGCGCCAGATCTCCGGGTCGTCCTCGGCGGCGGGCTCCGGGTCGTACCACTCCTCGGTGCGGGTCGGGTGCCCGGACCTGAGCAGGTCCTTCAGCTCGTGCTTCATCTCGTCGTCCCGGTGGACGCTGAGCCGGTCACTGCCTCGCTGCATGTCTCCCTCCAGATCTTCCAAGGGTGCGCACCGTGTACCCGGTGACGGGCGGCCGACACACGGTTTCGGCGGTGAACCGGCGCCGGGCGGCCGGATCACCCGGGCGGACGCTCGCTTCCCGCTAATGGGGTCCGGCCGCGCGCGGCGCGCGGCCCGGCGGGCTGTGATGGCTGCGGGGCACGACCACCGTGCTCCGCCCGCCGGGACACGGCCGCCGTGCTCCCGCAGCCGTCGCTTCCAAGGAGCCCGCTCATGCGCCGCACCGCCCGTGCCCTCGCCGTGGCCGCCCTGACCGGCTTGGCCGCGGGCACCGCCTCTGCCACGTCCGCGGCACTGGCCGCCGAGGCCGCCCCGGGTCCCGTCCGGCCCGACGGCACGATCACCGTGTCGGTGCCGTGCCCCGCCTCCAGCGGTGGGACCGCCCCGGACACTCCCGGCACCTCCGGCACCCCCGCCACTCCCGGCACCCGCGACAGCGCGCCCCTCACGACCGGCCTGCGCGCCGAAACCGATCCCGGCGCGGCCGGGCCGGATGCCCCGGGGGCGCCCGGCGCGGACTGCCCGGACGGGACCGGCACGCCGGAGCGGGCGCCGGGGACCGGGTCCGGCGTGCCCCGGGAGAGCGAGGTCCGCCCGCCCGACACCGGCGAGGCCACCGGCAGGGACGGGACCGGCACGGACGGGACCGCCGGCACCGGCACCGGCAGGGACGAGGCAGGCGTCCCCGACGCCGGAATCCCCGGCACGGACCCGCCCGTGCCGGGGATCCCCGGCACGGATCGGCCCGACGCGCGTGGCACGGACACGCCGTACACGGATCGGCCCGACGCGCGCGGGACGGACACGCCGTACACGGACCGGCCCGGCGCAGACCCGCCGTACAACGACACGCCCCACTCGGACGCGCCCGGCACGGACGGTCACGGCACGGACACCCACGGGGGCGGCACGCACGCCGTCGACCCTCCCGACGCGGGTTCGCACGACGCAGGTTCGTACGACGGCGGCACGCACGCGTGCGGGGCCGCCGAGCCGTGCGGTGACGGGCGCACCTGCACCGAACCGCGGGGCGGGTCCTCCTGCGACCCGGCCGACGCCGACTACGGCGTGAACGCGGGGGAAGGAGGTACGTTCAACGATTCCGTCCCGGCCCTGGTCGCCGGCGGGGTGCTGATCGCGGGTGCGTTCGGCGCCGCCGTGCACCGGCTGTGGCGCCGCAGGCACGACATGGACGACTGACGCCGGGTTCAACACCGACTCGACGACGGACGGAGAGGACGCAGAGGACGAAGCAGAGGCGACGAAGACGGGCGGGCGGAGGCGAACGGCGGGGCACGTGGGCGAGGAGGACGGACCGGACCGTATACGGACCCGACACGGCACCACGGACTGCGCGGAGGCGGAGATGCGGCGGACGGACCCCGAGGGCCACGGCCCCGTCCGGTACGGGCCGACCCTGCCCGGCGACGGGCTGCCCGTCCTGCCCGCGCTCGCCGACGTGCTCGCCGCCCAGGCCCGCCACGCCGGGGCCGAGCCGGTCGGCGGCACCGCCGGGCTTCTCGACGCGGCCGGCGGCTACTGGGCGCGGCGCGGCCTGCCGGCCGGCCGTGACCGCGTCGCCGCCGCCCCCGGGGCGCCGTCCCTGCTGCTCGCGCTGACCGCCGTGCTCGGCGGCGACGTGCTGGTGCCGCGGCCCTGCGCCGCCTGGTGGGCGCCGTACGCGCGCCTGCTGGGCCGGCCCGCGTTCCATGTGGCGACGCCGGCCGAGTGCGGCGGCGTCCCGGACTCGGCCGCGCTGCTGGAGACGGTCCGCCGGGTCCGCGCCGAGGGCGGGGACCCGCGGCTGCTCGTGCTCTCCGTCGCCGACGACCCGACCGCCACCGTCGCCCCGCCCGAACTGGTGCATGAAACGGTCGAGGCGGCACAGGGCGAGGGGCTGCACCTGATCAGCGACGAGACCTGGCGGGACACGCTGCACGCCCCGCGCGAGACCGTGCTGCTCAGCCCGGCCGAGATGCTGCCGGACCGGGTCACCGTCGTCACCGACCTCGCGGGCGCCCTGCTGCCGCCGGGCTGGCCCGCCGCCGTCGCCCGCTTCCCGGAGGGCCCGGCGGGGCAAGCGCTGCACGCGCGCGTGCTCGACGTGCTGACCGCGCTGGGCGCCACCGTCGCCGGCCCGGTCGCGGCCGCCGCCGCATACGCGCTCGACGAGCCCGAGCCGGTCGCCGTACGCCGTGACACCGCCGTGCGCCTGCACGCGCGCGTGGCCGCGGCCGCGCACGCCGCCGTGGTCGCGGCGGGCGCCGTGGCCCGCCCGCCGCAGGCCGGACGCCACCTGTATGTCGACCTCGGCCCGCTGCGCCCCGCGCTGGGCGCGCACGGCGTCGGCGACGCACAGGAGTTGGAGGACTTCCTCACCGCCCGGCTCGGCATGCCCGCGCCCGGCGGCCACCGGTTCGGCGACGACCTCGGGGCGCTGCGGGTACGGCTGTCCACCGGGCCGCTGCTGGACGGCACGGACGAGGAACGCGCGGAATGCCTCACGTCCCCCGAGCCATGGGAACTGCCACACGTGCAACGCGCGTTGATCTCCTTGAGGTCGGTCTTCGACGATCTCCGCGACGACGCTCAGCGATGGGAGCCTCCTCGATGACGCAGCAGACGCCGCACTCCGGGTCAGCCGCCACGACCACGACGACCAGGAAAGCCGGCGCCTCCGCCCCGGCCGCCTCCGCCCCGGCCGCCTTCGCGCCCCCGTGCCCGCCGCTCGCCGGACCCCGTCCGCTGCGCGAACGCCGGTTCTGGCCACGCACCTTCCACGACCGGCTCACCGCGCCCCTGCCCGGCCTCAAAGCCCTCGCCCGCTTCGCCCGCGAGGGCTCGTACGGCCCGCGCCCGAGGGCCTGACGGACATCTCGCGGCTGCCCTGCGAACCGGGCCCGCTGCCCCGCGTCGACACCCGCACGGTCGCCATCAGCTGGGCCGGGCACGCCAGTTGGGTGGTCCGGATCGGCGGCCTGACCGTCCTCACCGACCCCGTGTGGTCCCGCCGCATCCTCGGCACCCCGGCCCGCATCACCCCGGTGGGCCTCGCCTGGAACGCGCTGCCGCGGGTCGACGCCGTGGTGATCAGTCACAACCACTACGACCACCTGGACGCCCCGACGCTGCGCCGACTCCCGCGCGATACCCCGGTGTTCGTGCCCGCGGGGCTCGGTGGCTGGTTCCGGCGCCGCCGGTTCACCACCGTGACCGAGCTGGACTGGTGGGAGGCGGCGGAACTGTCCGGTGTCCGCTTCGACTTCGTGCCCGCCCACCACTGGTCCAAGCGCAGCCTGACCGACACCTGCCGCACCCTGTGGGGCGGTTGGGTGCTCACCGACCCGGACGGACAGCGGATCTACTTCGCGGGCGACACCGGCTACGGCCACTGGTTCTCCCGGATCGGCCGCCGCTACCCGGGCATCGACCTCGCCCTGCTGCCCATCGGCGCCTATGACCCGCGCTGGTGGCTCAGCGATGTGCACTGCGACCCGGAGGAGGCGGTGCGCGCCGCCCGGGACCTGGGCGCCCGCCGCATGGCCCCCATGCACTGGGGCACGTTCGTCCTCTCCGCCGAGCCCGTCCTCGAACCGCTCACCCGGGTACGCGCGGAGTGGCAGCGGGCGGGCCTGGACCGCGAGGACCTGTGGGACCTGCCGGTGGGCGGCTCCCGGGTGCTCGTCTGAGTGCCCCGCCGGACGGGCCACGCCGTGCCGTGCCCCCAGGACGGGCCGCGCCGGACGGACCGCGCCGTGTCGTCGTCGTCCGCGACGGCCTCATGGCCGGCGGCCGCCCCCAGGCTCTCGGCCGCGTCCCTGGCCGGGGAGATCCCGACCGCGGCGGAGTCGTACGCCGATACGGCCCCGGCTTGCGTCCCTGTGTGCGTGGGGTGGGGGCGGTCGGACCGCCGCAGACCTCGCGGACCTCGGTGTCGGCCCGTCGGCTCAGACGGGGCCGCGGGTGTCCGCCTGGGAGCGGGTCGTCCCGCGCACCCGGCGCCACACGTTCGGCGTCGCGCCGATCGCCACGGTCAACGCGACCGCCGCGACCACACCCTCCCAGGGCTCGCTGAACAGCGAACCGCCGACGATGCCGATCAGTTGATACGTCACCGCCCAGGCCAGACAGGCCGGCGCATTGCCGCGGGCGAAGCGGCGCAGCGGCCACTTCGCCAGCAGACAGGCCAGCATCACCGGTATGCGGCCCGCCGGGACCAGCCGGGACAGCACGAGCACCGTCACCCCGTGGCCGGCCAGCTTGTCCTGCGCCTGGGCCAGCCGGTCCTCGGGGGCCCGCGCCCGGATCGCCTCCAGCCAGCGCGAGCCGTTCTTCGAACCCATTCCGCGCCGCCCCAGCCAGTACAACGCCACGTCCCCCAGGAACGCGGCCAGCGACGCCGTCACCAGCACCAGTGCCGGCGCGAACGGCGCCGTCTGGTGGAAGGCCACCACGGCCGCCGAACTCACCAGCGCCCCGGTCGGCACCACCGGCACCAGCGCACCGATCAGCACCAGCAGGAACAGCGTCGGATAACCGATCGCCTGCTGGGTGGACTCCGGCGGCGCGTTCGTCGTCGCGGCGGCGAGCCAGTTCACCTCGCGACCTCCAGCCGTACGCCCTCCCCGTGCCGGAGCCTGTGCACCGCCACGCCCGGCGCGGCCGCGGCGGCGAGGCGCACGAACTCGTCGCCCGGCGCATGGAACTCATGGGGGCGCACGGCATCCATGCCGATGGGCCAGTACGTCCCGTAGTGCACCGGCACCGCGCTGCGCGGCGCGAGAGCGGCGAGCGCCCGCGCGGCCCGCCCGGCGTCCAGATGCCCCTCGCCGAGGTACGGTCCCCAGCCGCCCACCGGCAGCAGGGCCACGTCCACCGGTCCGACCTCCTCGGCCATCGAGTCGAACAGGCCGGTGTCCCCGGCGAAGTAGGTGCGGGCCTCGCCCTCGACGACATATCCGAGCGCGGGGGAGCGGCGCGGGCCGACCGGCAGCCGGCGGCCGTCGTGCCGCGCGGGCACCGCGCGCACGACGAGGTCGCCGACCGCGATCTCGTCACCGGGCGCCAGTTCGGTGACCCGCAGCCCGCCGAGCCGGCGCAGTCCGGGAACCGCGCGTGGCGCGCCGCGGGGCACGAGCAGGTGCGTGCCCGGGGCGAGCCGGGACAGCGAGGGGAGGTGCAGATGGTCGGCGTGCAGATGCGAGACGAGCACCACGTCCGCGCGGTGGGCGTCCGGCGGCGGCAGCGCGCCCCGGCGCCGCCGCAGGTGCGCGAGCCGCCGCGCGAACAGGGGATCGGTGAGCACACGCATGCCCGAATCCTCGATCGTGCAGGTGGCGTGACCCCACCAGGTGACCTCCACCGGCACCTTCTTCGCCTCCTTCGCGCGACTCCCCGAAGCCTACGGGCAGGAGTAGGGTCGGCGGGGAAACCCGGAGGTGAGGGGGGCTCCATGGGACCGGTTCGGGTCACGGCGATCGCGAGTCTGACGCCGCTGGAGGAACTGGAGGACGATCCCTTCCTCGTGGACTCCCGCAGCCAGCACGCGATGTGCGCGCGCTGGGCCGCTGAGCACGGTTACGTCGTCGCCCGGGAACTGCTGGTGTGCGGGCTCAGGCCCGACCACGACGTGCTGTGGGACGGGGTGCGGCCCGGGGTGGACCTGTTCGTGGCGCCGAGCCGCCGGGTGCTGGAGAGCGCGCTGTCCTCGGTCGAGCAGTTCACCGCGGAGTGCGCGCGGCGCGAGGTGCGGGTCGAGACCGTGGGCCGGGCGGAACCGCGGTACGACGCGCAGATGAAGGCCCGGGTGCACCGAAGGCTGTCCATGCCCACCGCCGGGTACGACGGACGGTAGCCGCCCCGTCGCGCCGGACCCGGCCGCACGCCGTCCGGCCGGGCCGTGTGACAAGGTGGGGCGGACAGGCCCGCGCCGGCGGCGGGCCGGGACGTGAGGTGTACGGGGAGTGCGTGGCGGGCAGTGGCGGCGAATAGCCAGTCAGGTCGGGCGGAGCGTCACGGTGTGGGCGGTCTCCACGCTCACCATGCTGGTGCTCGCCGGGATCCTGCCCGACTTCCAGCTCCAGTCCGCCGACGGCGACAGCGCCACCCGCATCGCCGTCACCGCCGCGCTCGGCGCGGGCGCCTTCGGCGTGCTGTCGGCGGTCGTCTGGCCCGCCCTCGTCCGACTGCTGCTGCTCGTGCCCGCGCTCGTGCTCGGGCTGCTCGTCTTCTTCCTCAACGGTTCGCTCCTGCTGGTCGCGCTGCGCATCAACCCGACCGGCCGGGGCGCGGTGGCCCCCGAGACCGCCGTCATCGTGGCCGCCGTGATGTCCGCCGTCGCCTCCGCCACCGGAGCCGCGCTGGCCGTCCGGGACGACGACGCCTACCGCCGCCGCCTCTACCGGCTCGCCGACCGCCGCCGCCGCTCCCGGCCGCCGTGCGCGGCCTCCCCCGGCACCGTCTTCATCCAGTTCGACGGCGTCGGCCACGACGTGCTGACGGAGGCCGTGGGCGACGGGCTGATGCCGACCGTGGGCCGCTGGCTGGGCGCGGGCGACGGGCAGGCCCCCACGCACCGGCTCACCCCCTGGCGCACCGACTGGTCCAGCCAGACCGGCGCCAGCCAACTCGGCATCCTGCACGGCAGCACCTTCGACGTCCCGGCCTTCCGCTGGTACGAGAAGGACCGGCGCGAGGTGATGGTCTGCAACCGGCCGACCAGCGCCGCCGAACTCCAGCGCCGGGCCGTCGCACGCACCGTTGACCGCGGACTGCTCGGCGTGGACGGCGCGAGCCGCGGCAACCTGTTCAGCGGCGGCGCCGGCGAACAGGCCCTGGTGCTGTCCATCGCGGCCCGCCGCCGCGGCCGCGAGAACCGCTCCCGGGCCGGCTACTTCGCCTACTTCTCCGACCCGGCCAACGCCGTGCGCACCGCCCTGTCCTTCTGCGCGGAGGCCGGCCGCGAGATCGTCCAGTCCAGCCGGGCCCGGATCCGCGGGCAGCGGCCACGCGTGGGGCGCGGCGGCCTCTACCCGTTCGTGCGTGCCTTCGCCACCGTGGTCGAGCGGGACGTCGTGGTCGCCGCGGTGGTGGGCGACATGCTCGTCGGCCGCACCGCCGTCTACGCCGACCTGGTCGCCTACGACGAGGTGGCCCACCACTCCGGGCCGCACAGCCAGGACGCCGCGAAGGTGCTGCACCGCCTGGACCGCTCGCTCGCGCTGATCGAGAAGGTCGCCGAGCACGCCCCGCGCACCTACCGGATCGTCGTCCTGTCCGACCACGGTCAGAGCCCCGGCGAGACCTTCCGCGCCCGCTACGGCCTCACCCTCGGCGATCTGGTCCGGGCCGGGTGCGGGCTGCACGTGCCCCGCCATGCCGAACGTACCCACAGTGGCGCGGAGGCGCGCGCGGCCGTGCGCGCGGCCCTGCGCCGCCCGGTCGAGGAGGGCGGCGAGCGGCACCGGCCCGCGCGGCGCCGCTTCGAGCCGATCGTGCTCGCCTCCGGCAATCTCGGCCTGGTCTCCTTCCCGGACGTGCCGCACCGCATGACCAAGGAGGAGATCGACGCCCGTCACCCCGCTCTGCTCGGCACGCTCGCCAACCACCCGGGCATCGGCTTCCTGCTGGTGCGCAGCGCGGAGCACGGCGGGGTGGTCCTCGGCGCGTACGGCGCGGAGATCCCGCTGGACCGGCTCGACGAGGAGCCGGGCCCGCTGGCCCGGTTCGGGCCCGGCGCCGCCGACGCCGTGCGCCGCACCCACTCCTTTCCGCACACCGCCGACATCATGGTCAACTCCGCGTACGATCCGGCCGACGGCGAAGTCCTCGCCTTCGAGGAGCAGATCGGCTCGCACGGCGGGCTCGGCGGCGCCCAGGCCCGGCCGTTCCTGCTGTCGCCCGTCGCGCTGTCCGCGCCGGCCGACGACGGACGCCCCCTGGTCGGCGCCGAACACCTCCACCAGGTGCTGCGCCGCTGGCTGGAGGAGTCCAACGGCCCCCAGGTGCCCCTCCCGGCGACGGAGCCCGACCGGCGGGTGGCCTGAACACCGGCGGTGTGCCGGGACGTTCGTCCGCGCCCGCGCCCGCGTCCGCACCCTGCGCACGACCCGTACGACCCGCGTGACCGGGCGCCAAACGATGCGCGGGTCGGCTCGCGCCACGTGATCCATCCGGCCGACGCCTCCGGTCGCGACCGTCCGGCTCGCGGACGGCGCGAAGCCGGTGAGCACGGGGGCGGCGCGCCCTGGGCGGATGTGCGGACCCTGCCCGGGGGTCGGCGGCGGAGCGACGGGCGCGTGTCCACGCTGCCCGCGGGCCTTCGCCTCGGCGGCGTGCCCGCCGCCGAGGCGGCGGCCACCCTGCCCCCGCCGCTTGGCGGCCGGTGCCGTGGGAGCGCAGACCGTTGGCGGCGGCCGGCCGCACCGCCCGCGTCTGCCCGGCGGTGGTCTTCGGCGGGACGGCGCGCGGGGCGGGGTCGGTGACGACGTCGACCGGAGTGGGTCGGTCATGGGCGAAGGCAGCGCGCAGTGCGCAATGCGCGGCGTGGCTCGGCGGGGTTGGGGTGCTCGGCGGGGTTGGGGTCTTCGAGGTGCGCCGAGCGCGGATGTGATCGGATGGGTCCGGAACTCTCCCCCGGCCCACGCCGGGAAGGGGGCGCCCGTCACCGGGACCACACGTGAAAGGAACAATCGTGGCTACCACGCGCACCGCACACACTGTCTGGGAAGGCAACCTGCTGGAGGGCAATGGCGTCGTCACCTTCGACTCCTCCGGCATCGGCGAGCAGCCGGTGTCGTGGCCGTCGCGCGCCGAGCAGGCGAACGGCAAGACCAGCCCGGAGGAGCTGATCGCCGCCGCCCACTCCAGCTGCTTCTCCATGGCCCTGTCGCACGGCCTGACCGGCGCCGGCACCCCGCCCACCAAGCTGGTCACCTCGGCCGATGTGACCTTCCAGCCGGGTGAGGGCATCACCGGGATCCACCTGACCGTCGAGGGCACGGTCCCCGGGCTCGACAACGACGCCTTCGTCGCAGCCGCCGAGGGCGCCAAGAAGAACTGCCCCGTCAGCCAGGCCCTGGCCGGCACGACCATCACGCTGTCGGCGAAGCTGGCCTGACCCGCCGCGCTCCACGGTGCCGCGTCCCTCTGCCGGGGCGCGGCACCGCCCGTTTCCGGGGTACCCGGCATTGACAACGGCCCACTCAGGTTTTGTGCTGGATTCGGGGCACGCCCGGGCGGAAGGGGACGGAGATGGCACGCGCGGTCGGAATCGATCTCGGTACGACGAACTCGGTGGTGGCCGTTCTGGAAGGCGGTGAGCCCACCGTCATGGCCAACGCCGAGGGCGCGAGGACCACACCGTCGGTCGTGGCCTTCGCCAAGAACGGCGAGGTGCTGGTCGGCGAGGTCGCCAAACGGCAGGCCGTGACGAACATCGAGCGCACCGCGCGCTCCGTGAAGCGGCACATGGGCGACGCGGCCTGGCGTTTCCCGGACAGCGGCTCCGTCGACGGCACCCGCTACCGGGCCCAGGAGCTGTCGGCGCGGGTGCTCCAGAAACTGAAGCGGGACGCCGAGGCATATCTCGGCGAGGACGTCACGGACGCGGTGATCACCGTACCGGCGTACTTCGACGACGCGCAGCGGCAGGCGACCAAGGAGGCCGGGGAGATCGCCGGCCTGAAGGTGCTGCGGATCATCAACGAGCCGACGGCCGCCGCCCTCGCCTACGGCCTCGATCGCGGCGAGGAGCAGACCGTCCTCGTCTTCGACCTCGGCGGCGGCACCTTCGACGTCTCCCTCCTGGAGATCGGCGACGGCGTCATCGAGGTGAAGGCCACCAACGGGGATACCCACCTCGGCGGCGACGACTGGGACCAGCGGATCGTCGAATTCCTGGTCAAGAAGTTCAAGGGGCAGAACGGCATCGACCTCGCCGCCGACAAGATGGCGCTGCAACGGCTGCGCGAGGGCGCCGAGAAGGCCAAGATCGAGCTGTCGTCCTCCTCCGAGACCAGCATCAACCTGCCCTACATCACGGCGTCCGCCGCGGGCCCGCTGCACCTGGAGGAGAAGCTGACCCGCGCCCAGTTCCAGGAACTCACCGCCGATCTGCTCGACCGCTGCAAGACCCCCTTCCACCAGGCCGTCAAGGACGCCGGGGTGAAGCTCTCCGCCATCGACCACGTCATCCTGGTCGGCGGCTCCACCCGGATGCCCGCCGTCACCGACCTGGTCAGGCAACTCACCGGCAAGGACCCGCACAAGGGCGTCAACCCCGACGAGGTGGTGGCGGTCGGCGCCACCTTGCAGGCCGGGGTGATCCGCGGCGACGTCAAGGACGTGCTGCTGCTCGATGTGACCCCGCTGTCCCTGGGCATCGAGACCAAGGGCGGCATCATGACGAAGCTCATCGAACGCAACACGACCATTCCGACGCGCCGTTCGGAGATCTTCACCACGGCCGACGACAACCAGCCCTCGGTGGGCATCCAGGTCTACCAGGGCGAGCGGGAGATCGCCGCGTACAACAAGAAGCTGGGCGTCTTCGATCTGACCGGACTGCCGCCCGCCCCGCGCGGAGTGCCGCAGATCGAGGTGGCCTTCGACATCGACGCCAACGGCATCATGCATGTGTCGGCGAAGGACCTGGCCACCGGACGCGAGCAGAAGATGACCGTGACAGGCGGTTCCGCCCTCCCCAAGGACGACATCGACCGGATGATGCGGGAGGCCGAGCAGTACGCGGAGGAGGACCGCAGGCGCCGCGAGGCCGCGGAGACCCGTAACCAGGCCGAACAGCTCGTCTACCAGACGGAGAAGTTCATCCGGGACAACGAGGACCGGGTGCCCGCCGACACCAGGGCCGAGGTCGGGACGGCGACGGCGGAGCTGAAGGCCCTGCTGGAACAGAACGCCGACACGGCCGCCCTGCGCATCGGAGTGGAGAAGCTGGCCTCGGTCAGCCAGCGCATGGGCCAGACGATGTACGCGCAGGCCGGGCAACAGCCCCGCACACAGAGCACGGGACCCACTGCCCCGGCGGACGAGGAGGACGTGGTCGACGCGGAGATCGTCGACGAGGAACGGGACGCCAAGGGTGGTGCCGCCTAGCTCCCCAAAAAAGCCGGCTGCGGTGGACGGCGTACGGCCGGATCGGCTCAGAGGTTCTCGCGGTACTCCCGCAGGATCTTCTCGGTGCGCTGGCCGGACGCGGCGTGTGCCGTCATATGGTCGAGGACCTCCAGGTGCAGCGAGACCTCTTTGCGGGAGTCCAGGTAGAGGGCTCCGGTCAGGTACTCGGTGAACACCATGTCGGGCAGTTCGGGCTCGGCGAACCGGAACAGCGTGAAGGGCGCGTACGTCCCCGGGTGCGGGCCGGCCGCGAACTCGGCAAGCTGGAGCGTGACCCGGTCCCGGGCGGAGTACTCCAGCAGTTTGTCCAGCTGCTCGCGCATCACCTCGGCGCGCCCCACCGGCCGCCGCAGCACCGTCTCGTCCATGATCACCCACAGGTGGGGAGGGTTGTCCCGCTCCAGCAACTGCTGCCGGGCCATGCGCAGCGAGACATGGCGCTCGATGGTGTCCGGCCCGGTCGGGCCGAGGGTCCCGGCCGTCAGCACGGCGTGCGCGTACTCCTCGGTCTGCAGCAGGCCGGGTACGAAGTGCGGTTCGTAGGAGCGGATGATCTGGGCGGCGCCCTCCAGGGAGACATACATGCTGAACCAGTCCGGCAGCACGTCGTGGAACCGCTGCCACCAGCCCGGCCGGTTGGCCTCCTCGGCGAGCTGGACGAACGCGGCGGCCTCCTGCTCGGGCACGCCGTACGTGGTGAGGAGCATCTGCACATAGGGGATCTTCAGGGCGACCTCGGCCGTCTCCATCCGCCGCACGGTCGCCGGTGCCACCCGTAGCACCCTGGCGGCCTGCTCCCGACTCAGCCCGGCCGCCTCCCGCAGTTCCTGGAGCCGCTTGCCGAGCACCACCTGGCCCACGGTGGGCGCGGGCCGCCGCTCGCTCACCCCACGTCCTCCCCTGTGCGCCGATGTCTGCGAGCAGTGTGTCACGCGATGCCGTTCCGCACACGGGTCGGGCGTGACGCAAGCGTCACACTCCGGTCAACCCGCCGGGGGAGTGCGGGTACTTGGCGGCTGCCGGAGCGGCGGGCAGAAACGTCTCCACGTCGGCTCGACGACGGTCAGGTCCGTGCGTGTGGCGAACGTGGCTCCAAGGGTGTGGCGAACGCGTGGGTGTGGTGAACGTGGCTCCGTGGGTGTGGTGAACGTGGCGATCGACGGCACGAAGTGCGCGGCGCGGGCGTGGCAGGCTGGACGGGAGGGACCGCCACGGATCGAGCGGTGGGTACGGGTAGGACCGTCACGAAGGGAGCCGGGCCATGGCCGTCGAAGCGCTGTCGCAGCAGGAGATCGAGGACCGGCTGGCCGAGCTGCCGGGCTGGTCGCTGCACGGGGACCGCATCACCCGCTCCTACCGGCTCGGCTCGCATGTCGCCGCCGCCGCGATGGTCGTGCACATCGCCCAGGTCCAGGACGAGCTGGACCATCACTCCGATCTCACCCTCGGCTACCACTCGGTGTCGCTGAGCGTGCACACGCACAGCGCGGGCGGCGCCGTCACCGCGAAGGACTTCGCACTCGCCCATCGGGTGGAGGAACTCGCCCCAGGCCACGGAGCACGCTGAGGTACGTGCTCGACCGGGGCGACCTGAGCTGCCCGCCGCTGCCGTGACGCGAGGACCGCCCGTCGGGCCGGTTCCCTGCGGGGACCGGCCCGACGGTACGCACACCTCCCCGCGCGCCGCCGTCCCGTTTTTGCCGCACCGGCAACAGGACTGGCCCCCGTGGTGTGCGTCGGCGCAGGCTGGGCGCATCCGGACGAGAGGTTTACCAGCATGGCGCACCGACACCACGACCAGCACGCCCACGAGCACCGTCACGGCCACGGCCATGCGCACGGGCAGCAGGGGGCGGACATCGACTGGTCCCAGATGGCCTCGATGCTGGAGACACAGGCGGAGCTGTCCGCGCCCGTGTACGAGGAGACCATGGCCTGGCTCGCCCAGGAGGCCCCCGAGCCCGGGCTGATCGTCGACGCCGGCAGCGGCCCCGGCGTCGTGTCGTGCCGGTTCGCCGACGCGTTCCCGGGCGCCCGGGTGCTGGCGGTGGACGGCTCCGAGCCGCTCCTGGAACGGGCCCGCGCCCGGGCCGCCCGGCAGGGCGTCGCCGACCGCCTCGACACCCTCGCCGGTGAACTGCCCGGCGTGCTGGACGAGTTGCCCTACCCGGCGGATCTGCTGTGGGCCGGCCACAGCCTGCATCACCTCGGCGACCAGCGCGCCGCGCTCGCCGCCTTCGCCGCCCGGCTGGCACCGGGCGGCACGCTGGCCCTGCTGGAGGGCGGCCTGCCCAGCCGGTTCCTGCCCAGGGACATCGGCATCGGGCGGCCCGGACTGCAGGCCAGACTCGACGCCGTGCAGGAGGAGTGGTTCACCCGGATGCGGGCCGACCTGCCGGGCAGCGCCGCCGAGACCGAGCACTGGCCGGCCCTGCTCACCTCCGTGGGCCTGAAGCACACCCGCACCCGCAGCTTTCTGCTGGACCTGCCCGCCCCGGCGTCCGACCAGGTCCGCGCCCATGCCGCCGCGACCCTGGGCCGACTGCGCGATGTCGTCCCCGACGGTATCGACGCCGATGGAATCGACGCCGACGACCGCGCCGTCCTCGACCGCCTCCTCGACCCGTCCGACCCCGCGAGCGTCCACCGCCGCCCGGATGTGTTCCTGCTCTCCGCCCAGACGGTCTACACGGCCACGCGTCCCGCCTAGGCGCTCCGCTGGGTGGGGGTGTGATGTGCCGTCGGTCGGCTGCGGCGCCGTGGTGGCTGGTCGCGCAGTTCCTCGCGCCCCTTTGGGGCGCTACAGCCAGGCCGGACGCCGGGCTCAGTTGTTCTGGAGGAACCGCTTGGCCAGCCGGTCCCCGAGGGTGACCGCGGCCGGGTGGTCCTCGATGGGGGACACCTGGGAGTTCTGGAACAGGATGTATGTCACACCTGAGTCGGTTCCGCCGGTCTCCGGATCGGGGTCGATGCCCAGCGCCCTGGCGGTGGCGTACGACGCCTCGCCGATGATCTCCGTGGGGCCGGTGTCGCCGACGACCGCGTACTCGACCGGCTGCCATGGAGTACGGCGACCACGCCGCCGCCCTTGATGCCGGCGCTCGCGTAGTTCCAGATGCCGCTGGAGCCGGGCACCACGACATAGGGCAGCGTGTCCGCCTTCAGCGGCTTGCCGTCGGACTGGTGGAAGGCCGTGTCGTCCTGGTACCAGGGGTCGGTGTCCTCGTTGCAGTGCGAGGTGCGCCGGCCGTCGCAGTCGATGTCCATGTCGGCCTTCCAGAACACCGCGCCGTTCTTGCCGCACACGGGGATCGTGACCGGGGTCCCTTCGTCCGTCCGGTGCTTGCCGTCCGAGATCTGCTGACAGGACGTCACCTTGGCGAGCAGATCGGCCGCGCCGACCGTGCCCTCCTGGGCCGAGGCCGGGGCGGTGGGGGCGCCCGAGGCGCTCGCGGGGAGCACATCGGCCGCGAGCAGTGCGGCCCCGGAGGCCGCGGCGAGGGTCAGTGGTTGCATACGCACTGTGGGGACCCTTCTATTAGGAAAGTTTCCTTACCGGTGCGACGCAAGGTGATCCTCTTTATGTGGCCCCGTCAAGCCTCGGGATGCCACCGTGTGTCGCCCGGGTCATTTGCGGGGGGTGCCCGCGAAGACAAGACTGGGGCTGGAAGGCAAGACTGGGACTAGCGGATATTTCTGAACATCTCTGGATTCTTGGGTCGGATAGTCCCGCGGCAGTGCCTGACTTCCGGGGAGGTGGGGCGTCATGTTCGTCCGCACGGTGTACGCGACCGGAGACCCCACGAAGATCGACGCGGCCATCCGCGCGCTCAACACGGCGGGGCGGGAGCTGCTCGCGGACCGCCCCGGCTACCGCGGAGCGGGCGTCTTCGCGGACCGGGAACTCGGCAAACTGCTCTCGGCGAGCTGGTGGGCCTCCGCGGCCGACCGGCACAACAGCGACGAGGTCATGCGCTTGAAACGGGCCGCGCTCCTGGAGCCGTTCGCGGGCACCGTGACGGTCGACAACTACGAGGTGGCGGCCCTCCATGTGCTCCAGCACCCGCGGGTGGGCGGCGGACTGCGCGTCACCAGGCTGGAGTTCGACCCCGCGGACACGGAACTGCTCGCCGATGTCTTCCGGGCGTCGGTGCTGCCGCGCCTCGAAGCGGCGCGCGGCGTCGCCGGTGCGTCCCTGTTCGTGGACCGGGAACGCGGACGCGGCATGGTCGGCATGCTCTTCGTCGACCGCGACTCGCTGGCCGTGTCCCGCGCTGGCCACGCGGTCGCCCGGCACGAGGGCGTGGCCAAGGCACATGCGACCGTGACCGCGTTGGAGGAGTTCGAGGTCGTGCACGCGGACGTGCAGCCCGACTGACCGCCGCGGGGCGCGCGTCCCGCGCGGCACACATACGCCCCGCCATGTGTGGACGGCCGCGCCGCGGGGCACCAAGGTGCGTGTGTTTCGGGGCGGTTGGTGCGGTGCGCGGGAGGCGTCAGCGAGGAGAGAACGTCGCCGGGTCCGGGCCCAGTCGGCGGTCCTCGTTGAGCGCGCTGATCGCCGCGAGATCCTCGGTGTCCAGGCTGAAGTCGAAGACCTTGATGTTCTCCCTGATCCGGGACGGCGTCACGGACTTGGGGATCGCGATGGTGCCCAGCTGGACGTGCCAGCGCAGCACCACCTGGGCCGGAGTGCGCTGGTGCTTCTGCGCGATGGCGACGATCGCCGGCACCTCCAGCAGGCCCCTGCCCTGGCCGATCGGCGACCATGCCTCCGTGGCGATGCCCTGCTCGGCGTGGTACTCACGGGCCGCGTGCTGTTGCAGCTGCGGGTGGAGTTCGATCTGGTTGACCGCGGGGACGACCGAGGTCTCGGCGATCAGCCGCTCCAGGTGCTCGGGCAGGAAGTTGGAGACGCCGATGGCCCGGATGCGGCCGTCGGCGTACAGCTTCTCGAAGGCCCGGTAGGTGTCGACGTAGGTGTCGCGGGCCGGCAGCGGCCAGTGGATCAGATACAGGTCGAGGTAGTCCAGGCCCAGCTTCTCCAACGAGGTGTCGAAAGCGCGCAGCGTCGCGTCGTACCCCTGGTCGCGGTTGCCCAGCTTGGTGGTGACGAAGATGTCCTCGCGGGGCAGGCCGGAGGCCGCGACGGCCCTGCCGGTGCCCTCTTCGTTGCCGTAGAACGACGCGGTGTCGATACTGCGGTACCCGGCTTCCAGTGCCGTGGCGACGGTCCGCTCGGCCTCGTCGTCGGGCACCTGCCACACGCCGAAGCCCAGCTGAGGCATCTCGACGCCGTTGTTGAGGATGATCGGGGGGACCTTGCTGCTCACGAGCTCTTGATCCTTCGGTTGTCGACAGGTGCGTACCACCATGGTCAACGTTCATGGGCGGTCCCGCATTCCGGACCGCGAAATCCACGGCAACCGCATGCGGCGGTCAGGTCCTTGAGCCGAGCCGCGCTCGCGCTCAGCAGGGTCGCGGCGGGCCCACCCGAGGCGTCACGCCTGGTACAGGGCCTCCACCTCTTTCGCGTACGCGTTCTCGATCGCCTTGCGCTTCAGCTTCAACGACGGTGTCAACAGGCCGTGTTCCTCGGTGAACGGCCGGGCCAGGATGCGGAACGTGCGGATCGACTCCGCCTGCGAGACCAGGGTGTTGGCGGCCACCACCGCGCGCCGCACCTCTTTCTCCAGATCGGGGTCGCGGACCAGCTCGGCCGGGGTCAGCTGCGGCTTGCCGCGCATGGCCAGCCAGTGCTCGACCGCCTCGTGGTCGAGGGTGACCAGGGCGGCGACGTACGGGCGGTCGTTGCCGACGGCGATGCACTGGCTGACCAGCGGATGGACACGAACGCGTTCCTCCAGCACCCCGGGGGACACGCTCTTGCCGCCGGAGGTCACCAGGATCTCCTTCTTGCGACCCGTGATGGTCAGATAGCCGTCCTCGTCCAGGGCACCCAGGTCGCCGGTGGCCAGCCAGCCGTCCTGCAGTGTCTCGTCGGTTGCCTTCCGGTTGTTGAGGTAGCCCTGGAAGACATTGGCGCCGTGCAGCCAGATCTCCCCGTCGTCCGCGATGTGCACGCTCACGCCGGGGATGGCCTGCCCGACGGTGCCGTAGCGGGTGCGTTCGGGCGGGTTGGCGGTGGCGGCGGCCGTCGACTCCGTGAGGCCGTAGCCCTCGTAGATCTGCACGCCCACGCCCGCGAAGAACAGGCCCAGCCTGCGGTCCATGGCCGAGCCGCCGGACATCGCGTTGCGGATCCGGCCGCCCAGCGCCGCACGGACCTTGGCGTAGACGGCCTTGTCGAAGAGCTGGTGCTGCATGCGCAGAGCGGCCGAGGGGCCGGGCCCGATGCCCCAGGTCTTCGACTCCATCGCGTCCGCGTACCGCACCGCGACCTCGACGGCCCTCTCGAACGGCCCGGCCCTGCCCTCCCTCTCGGCCTCGCGCCGGGCCGAGTCGAGCACCTTCTCGAAGATGTACGGCACCGCGAGGATGAACGTCGGCCGGAAACTCTGCAGATCCGGCAGCAGGGCGGCGGCGTTGAGCTGCGGCTGGTGCCCGAAGCGCACCCCGCAGCGGATCGCGGCGACCTGCACCATCCGTCCGAAGACATGCGCGAGGGGCAGGAACAGCAGGGTCGCCGCCTCGTCGCCCATGCCGGAGCGGAACACCGGCTCCCAGCCCTCGATGACCGTGTCCGCCTCGAACATGAAGTTGCCGTGCGTGATCACACAGCCCCTGGGCCGGCCGGTCGTCCCCGACGTGTAGACGATCGTGGCGATCGAGTCCGGGGTGACCGCGCGGCGGTGCCGGTGCGCCATCTCGTCGTCGAGGTGCGCTCCGGCGTCGCACAGCTCGTGCACGGCGCCCCCGTCCAGCTCCCACAGCTGGCGCAGCCGCGGCAGCCGGTCGATGACGGTGGCGATCGTCATCGCCTGGTCCTCGTGCTCGACCACCGCGGCGGACACCTCGGCGTCGTACAGCATCCAGAAGCACTGCTCGGCCGAGGAGGTGGGGTAGACCGGTACCACCTGCGCGCCGATGGTCCACAACGCGTAGTCGAAAAGCGTCCACTCGTAGCGGGTGCGGGACATGATGGCCACCCGGTCGCCGAAGCGGACGCCGCGGGCGAGCAGGCCCTTGGCGAGGGCGAGGACCTCGTCACGGAACTCGGCGGAGGTCACATCCCGCCACCGGCCCAGCTCGTCCTTGCGGCCGAGGGCGATATGCAGCGGGTCCCGGACGGCACGCTCGAAGACGACGTCGGCCAGACCCCCCGCCGGTGGCGCCGACGCCGACGGAGGGTTGGTGAACTCGCGCAAACCCCGCTCCCGCTCCTCGGTGGCGCTCCGCACAGCGCCGTGAAAGCTACCCCACCCAGGTAAGGGGCGGCCGGGCGTGCGAAACCGGCCAATCCCCCCGTTCGGTCCGGACGGTGCCCGGAAAATGCGCTCACATGGGGAACGGTCGGACAGGAATACTTACGGTTCAGCAGGGCTCGGCGCCGCAATCTCCACCGAATCTGTACGACCCGACTACGGCGGTTCGGCAGGCCCACACCGGGCGGTCACGCGCTGCGGCGGTGCAGGCGTTCCGCGCCGGTGAGGATCGCCGCCGCGAGGGCGCGGGCCGTGTCCCGGGCCGGGGTCGGTCGGCGGCCGTGCACCAGGACGAAGTCGACCTCGCCCAGCTCCGGCAGTCCCGCCCGGTCGGGGACCCGGAACAGTCCGGGCGGCACCAGGCCCCGTGAGTGCGCCATCACCCCGAGCCCGGCCCGGGCGGCGGCGATGAGGCCGTTGAGGCTGCCGCTGGTGCACACGATGCGCCAGGGGCGGCCCTGCCGCTCCAGCGCCTCCAACGCCAGCGCCCGGGTGATGCCGGGCGGCGGGAACACGATGAGCGGCACCGGGCGGTCCGGGTCCAGACGGAGTCGCTCCGCGCCGATCCACACCAGGTCGTCGTGCCAGACCAGTTCGCCGCGCGGATCCTCGGGCCGCCGCTTGGCCAGCACCAGGTCCAGCTTCCCCGCGGCCAGCTGTTCGTGCAGCGTGCCGGACAGCTCGACCGTCAGCTCCAGGTCCACCTCGGGATGGTCGTACCGGAAGCCCTCCAGGATCTCCGGCAGCCGGGTCAGTACGAAGTCCTCCGAGGCGCCGAAGCGCAGCCGGCCGCGTACCCGGGTGCCCGTGAAGAACGTTGTCGCCTGCTCGTGCACCTCCAGGATCCGGCGCGCGAACCCCAGCATGGCCTCGCCGTCCTCGGTCAGTTCGACGGAGTGGGTGTCGCGGGTGAACAGCTGGCGGCCCGTGGCGTCCTCCAGCCGCCGCACATGCTGGCTGACGGTGGACTGGCGCAGCCCCAGCCGCCTGGCGGCCCGAGTGAAGCTGAGCGTCTGGGCCACGGCGAGAAACGTCCGCAGCTGGGAGGGCTCGTACACACCCCCAGGCTATCGGGAGACATGATGACAGTGAGAGGGGTGTGCGGGATTCCCGATCACCGGCCGGAGGGGGACGATGAAGGGGCCCCGCGGGCCCGGCACCGCCCGGACGCCCAGCAGGACGAGCCCTGACGCACAGCACAGCGAGTGGAGCACCGTGAAACGCCTGCACTGGCCGAGTCGGATGCCGGTCGACCCGTACATCCTGCTCCTGCTCGGGACGGTGGGCCTCGCCGCGCTGCTGCCCGCCCGGGACACGGCCGCCGACGTGGCATCCGGCGCCGCGACGGCCGCGATCGCCTTTCTCTTCTTCCTGTACGGCGCCCGTCTGTCCACCCGTGAGGCACTCGACGGGCTCCGCCACTGGCGGCTCCACATCACCGTTCTGGCCTGCACCTTCGTGCTTTTCCCGGTGCTCGGCCTGGCCTCCCGCGCCCTGGTGCCGGTGCTGCTGACCCACCCTCTCTACCAGGGCCTGCTGTTCCTCACCCTGGTGCCGTCGACGATCCAGTCGTCCATCGCGTTCACCTCGATCGCCCGCGGCAATGTGCCCGCCGCGATCTGCGCGGGCTCCTTCTCCTCGCTGGTCGGCATCGTGCTCACCCCGCTGCTGGCGGCGGCGCTGCTCGGCAACAGCGGCGGCGGGTTCTCCGCCGACTCACTGATCAAGATCGTGCTCCAGCTGCTGGTGCCGTTCCTCGCCGGACAGCTGCTGCGGCGGTGGGTCGGTAGCTGGGTCACCCGGTATAAGAAGGTGCTCGGTCTCGTGGACCGCGGTTCCATTCTGCTCGTCGTCTACACCGCGTTCAGTGAGGGCATGGTCCAGGGGATCTGGCACCAGGTCAGCCCCGCACGGCTGGCCGGCCTGCTCGGCGTGGAGGCCGCCCTGCTCGCCGTGATGCTCGCCCTGACCTGGTACGGCGCCAAGGCGCTGCGGTTCGCGCGCGCGGACCGGATCGCGATCCAGTTCGCAGGCTCGAAGAAGTCCCTCGCCTCCGGGCTGCCCATGGCGAGCGTCCTGTTCGGCGCGCACGCCTCCCTGGCCGTGCTGCCCCTGATGCTCTTCCACCAGATGCAGCTGATGGTCTGCGCGGTCATCGCCAAGCGCCGGGCGCGCGACCCCGAGGAGGTCACGGTCGAGGCCGGGCCGGCCGTGGCGGCACCCGCCGCGGCCGGCCCCAGGACGCGTGCACGCTGACGCCCGCCGCCCGGTTCAGGGATGCCCCGGGGGGCCGGACACCTGGTCCAGGGGCAGCCACAGCACGGTGTCCCGCAGGGAGCGCTGCGCCCGCGGGTCGGACAGCTCCGCGTCGGTCAGCGCCCGGTCCCAGACGTGTACCTCGTCGATCGCGCCGGTGAAGAACGCCCGGCTGTCCATGCGCTGGCCGATGTGCACGCCGAACGGTGAGTTCCGGCTGACCGAGCCCGGTACGTCGGCCACGGACGACGCCTCGCCGTCGAGGACGAGCGTCAGCCGCCCGCCGCCGCGGCGCAGCACCAGATGGTGCCAGCGGCCGTCGTTGTGGGCGCCGGACGCGGCGACCGCCGCCGACCGGACCGCCGTCGCGCCCTTCCGCACCGTGATCAGCCCGCGTACCCGGTCGCGGTCGGGCTCGCCGCGCAGCCACACCTGCGGCTGACCGGTGCCGATACCGCCCATCCAGAGCAGCGGCTGCTCCCCGGCCCTCGCGGTGGTGCGGAACCACAGCGACACCGTGAAGTCCCGGGTGCCGAGCGGCAGCCGGTCGTCGTAGGGCAGGCGTACGGCGTCGTCGGTCCCGTCGAACTCCAGGGCGCCGCCCGATGCGCCTGCCGTCTTCCTGACGCCCCCCAGCACCGCCGCGTGCGGGGCGCGCGGGGCCAGATCGCGGGTGGTGGGGTCGGGGCCGCGGCGCGGGCGCAGCCAGTGCTCGGTGAAGCGGGCGAAGCGGATCTCGTCGCGGGCGTCGACCGCCCCGCCCTCGTACAGCAGGCCCACCGTGTCGTCGGCGAGGCGCGCCATGTCGGAGTAGCCGGACCAGTCCGCGGTGACGACCGTGCCCCGGTCCACGCTGTCCCAGGTACGGCCGCCGTCGAAGGAGGAGCGGATCATCATGGTGCGGCGCCGGTCGGGGTCGCCGGGGCAGGCCAGCAGGAGCCGGCCGCCGAGCCGCAGCATCGAGCACTGCACCTGGGGCGCGTACAGGTCCGGGAGGTCCTGGAAGGGGGTGCTGAAACTGCCGCCGCCGTCGTGGCTGACCGCCTGGGTGCGGTGGCCGAGGTCGGTGCCGTCCTGTTCCCGGCCGCTGACCAGGAGCGAGCCGTCGGCACGCTCGGCGAGCGTCAGCTCGGACGGCTTCTGCCGGAACGTGCCGTCGGGCGCCGTCGGCCGGCTGTCCGTGGCGCCGGTCCGCCAGTGGCCGCCGCCGTCGTCGCTGACGATCAGCGCCGCGTGGTTGGCGGTGACCCGGCTGCCCTTCCAGGTCTCCGTGTTGACGCCGAAGACAAGCCGGCCGGCGTACCGGCCGTGGTCTAGCTGGAGGCCGTGCACGGGACCGGTGGCGTACCAGGAGTTCCAGTCGGGCGGCAGGATCTCGGGGCTCAGATCGCGCGGTGCCGACCAGGTCCGGCCGTCGTCGTCGCTGTACTGCAGGTGCGGGGCGCGGTCGCAGGGGACGGAGCAGTTCGCGGAGTCCGGGCGGCCCGTGTTGTACGTCTCCGCCAGCAGGATGCGCCCCGTCCTGCGGTCCACGAGGGGTGCCGGGTTGCCGTGGGTGTCGCCCCCGCCCTCGTTGATCACCTGGAGCGGGCCCCACGTGCGGCCGCCGTCGGTGGAGCGCTTCAGCACGATGTCGATGTCCGCGGCGTCACCGCAGTTGAGGACCCGGCCCTCGGCGAACGCGAGGAGCGTGCTGGCGGTCGTCCGGACGATCGCCGGGATGCGGAAGCAGGCGTAGCCGGTGTCCTGGGCGGCCTTGAAGAGGACCTGCTGGGCGAAGCCGGGGGTCCTTGGGCCCGCCTGCGCGTGTGGCGCCAGGGTGGGCGTCGGCCGGGCGTGCGCGAGGTGCGGCAGCAGGAGCAGCGGGACCGCCGTGAGCACGGCGGCCAGGACGGAGCTCAGCCGATGTCCTCGGCTCCGGCGGAGCCGGGGGCCGAGGGGGAGTACCCCGGTTCTTGGCGGCATGTGCGGCCTGCCCTTCCTGGCGTCGAGACGTACGGGCATCGGAACATTCGGACATCCGACGTCCAACGTCCGCGCCCCAGACGTTAGTTGGGGTCCGCGGCGGCTCACAAGGACGGTGCGTCCATTCGGGGGGTCCCGGGCGCCCACCGGGGCGCGGCGCCTCTCGGCGGCATGACGGCCGGGGCGCCGTCCCCGTGCGCTGTACTCGTGTGGCGTCCCCGTGTGGCGGCCTCGGCGACCGCGAGCCCGATGCCCGACGCGCCCCTGACGACCACGACCCCTGTCCTCGCGGACTCATGCCCTGGAAGCGGCCCGGCCGGCTCAGCCGCGCTCCCGTGCCGTCCGGGCGAACTCGGCGATCAGGGGGGAGTGATGGCTCGCCGCCCAGGCGAGGAACACCTGGTCCGGCTCGGCGTCGCGCACCGGCACATACGTGAGGTCGGGCCGTGCGTACTGCTCGGCGACCGAGGCCGGAACGAGGGTGATGCCGGTGCCCGCCGCCACGCACTCGAACTTCTCCTCGACGGTGCGGATCGGCACATCGTCGCGGAGCGGGTCGCGGTGGCGCAGCCACCGCTCCTCCGCCAGGTCGGCGAGGGCGAGGTCCCGTCTGCCCGCGAGCCGGTGCCGCGCGGGCAGCATCGCCACCCGGTCCTCCGTGAACAGCGGCAGCAGGGTGAGCCCGCGCTCGTGGATCGGGCGGCGCACATAGGCCAGGTCGACCGTGCCGTCCAGGATCAGCCGCTCCTGGTCGTCCCACTCGACGCGGCGGGCGTGCACCGCCACATCGGGGTGGGCGGCGCCGAAGGCCCGCAGCACAGGGATGACCACCACGCCCGCCCGGAAGCCGACGACCAGCCGCCGCGGCCCGCGCGCGGCCCTGCGCACCCGGTGCCGGGTGGCGTCCGCGGCGGCGAGCAACTGCCGTGCGTCATCGAGAAGTTGACGGCCCGCCGAGGTGAGGGTCACGCCATGACTGTCCCGTTCGAACAGGGTGGCGTCCAGGTCCTTCTCCAGGGCCCGGATCTGGCGGCTCAGCACGGGCTGGGTGATGTGCAGGCGCTCGGCGGCCCGCCCGAAGTGCAGCTGCTCGGCGACCGCCGTGAAGTAGCGGACCTTCCGCAGGTCGAGGTCCATGGCCGTCCCTCCGCCGTCGCGGGGGCGATGCCCTCAGAGTATCGCCCCGCCCGGAAGTGCGCCCGCGAGGAACAGGGGCTTGCACAGCGCGGGCCTGCGGGCGGCGGCCGGGGCCCGCCGGACCAGCGACGGCGGACCTGTGTCACCCCTGGGCGGCGAACCGGTGTCAGCCCTGGGCGGCCGCGGTCCGCAGGACGACGCGGTCCTCCCCCGCGTACACGTTCATGGAGCTGCCCCGCAGGAAACCCACCAGGGTCAGTCCCGTCTCGGCGGCCAGGTCCACCGCCAGCGACGACGGCGCCGAGACCGCCGCCAGCACCGGGATGCCCGCCATCACGGCCTTCTGCGCCAGCTCGAAGGACGCCCGGCCGGACACCAGCAGGATCGAACGGGACAGCGGCAGGGCCCCGTCCTGCAGCGCGCGGCCGATCAGCTTGTCGACCGCGTTGTGCCGGCCCACGTCCTCCCGTACGTCCAGCAGCTCCCCGTCCTCGGAGAACAGGGCCGCCGCGTGCAGCCCCCCGGTCCGGTCGAACACTCGCTGGGCGGCGCGCAGCCGGTCGGGGAGGCCCGCGAGCAGCTCGGGGTCCACCCGGACCCGGGGAGCGTCGGCCATCGGCCAACGGGCCGTCGTACGCACCGCGTCCAGGCTGGCCTTGCCGCACAGTCCGCACGACGAGGTCGTGTACACATGGCGCTCCAGCGTGATGTCGGGCAGTACGACTCCCGGCGCGGTCCGCACGTCCACCACGTTGTAGGTGTTCGAACCTCCCTCAAGCCCTCGGCCCTGCTCGGACAGGGAGGTGCCCCCGTCCGTGGCGCCCGCGCAATACACGATGTTCCGCAGGTCCGCGGCGGTGGCCAGGACGCCCTCGCTGACCAGGAACCCGGCGGCCAGCGCGAAGTCGTCGCCGGGCGTGCGCATCGTGATGGCGAGGGACTTGCCGTTGAGTCTGATCTCCAGCGGCTCCTCGGCGACGAGCGTGTCCGGCCGGGTGGTGACCGCCCCGTCGCGGATCCGGATCACCTTGCGTCGTTCCGTGACTCGTCCCATGTCCTGATCAGCCTCGGTTCTCTAGGTGCTGGTAGCCGAAGCGGCCCCTGATGCGGAGGTTGCCGTGGGTCACCGGGTCGTCGTGCGGCGAGGTGACCTTCACGACCTCATTATGGTCCGGTACGTGCTCGGTGAGGTCGCGGCCTGCTCCGCAGCAGGCATGCCTGACGGAAGCCGACAACGCGGGCGCCCGAATCCTGTGGCCTTACCTGCCGACATACCCGCGAGTCACTGAACACACTGGTGAATCCCGCTACCCGTGCCCACAAGGGGGGACCCCACATGAACGGTTCGCGCATCGCCGCCGTCGGCCACTATCAGCCCGCCAAGGTGCTCACCAATGAGGACCTGGCGGGCCTGGTCGACACCAGTGACGAGTGGATCCGGTCCCGGGTGGGCATCCGTACGCGGCATATCGCCGGACCCGAGGAGCCGGTGGACGAGCTGGCCGCGCAGGCCGCCGCCAAGGCGCTGGCCGCGGCGGGCCTCGCCGCCGACGCCATCGATCTGGTCGTGGTCGCCACCTCCACCGCCGTGGACCGCTCCCCGAACACCGCCGCCCGGGTCGCCGCCCGGCTCGGCATCCCGCGGCCCGCCGCCCTGGACCTCAATGTCGTGTGCGCCGGGTTCACCCATGCGCTGGCCACCGCCGACCACACCGTCCGTGCGGGCGCCGCGAGCCGGGCGCTGGTCATCGGCGCCGACAAGATGTCCGACGTGGCCGACTGGACCGACCGCACCACCTGCGTTCTCGTCGGCGACGGGGCGGGGGCCGCGGTGGTCGAGGCATGCGCGCCGGGGGAGGAGCCCGGGATCGGGCCGGTGCTGTGGGGCTCGGTGCCGGAGATGGGGCACGCCGTGCGGATCGAGGGTACGCCGCCGCGGTTCGCCCAGGAGGGGCAGAGCGTCTACCGCTGGGCCACCACCCAGCTGCCGCCCCTGGCCCGCGGCGCCTGCGCGAAGGCCGGGGTCGCCCCGGAGGAGCTTGCCGCGGTCGTGCTGCACCAGGCCAATCTGCGCATCATCGAACCCCTCGCGGAGAAGCTGGGCGCGGCGCGTGCCGTGGTCGCCCGGGATGTCACCGAGTCCGGCAACACCTCCGCCGCCAGCATCCCGCTGGCCCTGTCCAAGCTGGTCGAGCGCGGCGAGGTCTCTACCGGCGACCCGGTTCTGCTGTTCGGCTTCGGCGGCAACCTGTCGTACGCCGGGCAGGTCGTGCGGTGCCCCTGAGCCGTGCCCCTGAGCCGCGCCGTGAGCCGGTGCGGGCGGCTGCCGCCGGTCGAGGTGACACGGTCGACCTCCGCGATCTCCGGCATCCGTACGCCGTAGACGGTAGGCGGTAGGCGGTAGACCACCCCCGCCCCTTCTGCCGCGATCGCACAACGGCCTGACCCCGCCCGGGGGTCGGCCCGGCCCATTCGCTCCCGGCCCATTCGCCCCCGGCCCGTTCACCCCTGCCTGTTCGCCCCCTGCCCCGTGAGCAGGGGGCTCGGTGTTTTGCGAGGATTTTGGTGGTCGGGGCTGGTTTCCGGCGGGCTGGGTGGCGCTTCTTTGTCCTGCGAGAGGAGAAAGTTCGCGGTAATCCGTGCACAGTTTCTTCCCAGCTTCGGCGGTGACTGCTACGTTCCCCTCGAAAGACACACCCGGATGGCCGAGTTGAGGCGGGGAGGGGCACGTGAGACGCATGACCGCACGACCCGCGAACGCCCATCAGGCCAGGTTGCTCAAGCTGTTGCGCGACCTGGGACCCAACTCCCGTGCGCAGCTGGGCGACCAGATCGACCTCTCGCGGTCCAAGCTGGCCGTGGAGGTGGACCGGCTGCTGGAGACCGGACTCGCGGTCGCCGACGGCCTCGCCGCCTCCCGCGGCGGACGCCGGTCCCACAACATCCGGCTCGCCCCGAACCTCCGGTTCCTCGGTGTCGACATCGGCGCGACCTCGATCGACGTCGCCGTCACCAACGCCGAACTGGAGGTGCTGGGACACCTCAACCAGCCCATGGACGTACGCGAGGGACCCGTCGCGGTCTTCGAGCAAGTCCTCGCCATGGCAGCGAAGTTGCGGGCCTCGGGACTCGCGGAGGGCTTCGACGGCGCCGGTATCGGCGTCCCCGGACCCGTCCGCTTCCCCGAGGGCGTCCCGGTCGCGCCGCCGATCATGCCCGGCTGGGACGGCTTCCCGGTGCGGGAGGCGCTCAGCCAGGACCTCGGCTGCCCGGTCATGGTCGACAACGATGTGAATCTGATGGCGATGGGGGAGCGGCACGCGGGCGTCGCGCGTTCCGTGGGCGACTTCCTCTGCGTCAAGATCGGTACCGGCATCGGCTGCGGCATCGTCGCCGGCGGTGAGGTCCACCGCGGGGTGACGGGCAGCGCCGGCGACATCGGGCACATCCAGGCGGTGCCCGACGGCCGGCCGTGCGCCTGCGGCAACCGGGGCTGCCTGGAAGCCCACTTCAGCGGGGCCGCACTCGCCCGCGACGCACTGGAAGCGGCCCAGCAGGGCCTGTCGGCGGAACTCGCGGCGCGACTCGCGGCGAACGGCGCCCTGACGGGCGTCGATGTCGCCGCCGCGGCCGTCGCGGGCGACGCCATCGCGCTCGGCCTGATCCGCGAGGGCGGCAACCATGTCGGTCAGGTCATCGCCGGACTCGTCTCCTTCTTCAACCCCGGCCTGGTGGTGATCGGCGGTGGGGTGACCGGCCTCGGCCACACCCTGCTCGCCGCGATCCGCACCCAGGTCTACCGCCAGTCACTGCCGCTGGCCACCGGCAACCTGCCCATCGTCCTGGGCGAGTTGGGCCAGAACGCCGGAGTCATCGGCGCGGCCCGCCTGATCAGCGACCACCTGTTCTCACCCGCGTAGCCGACTCTCGCGCCACCTCTTCCCCGCACCACCCAGCACAGCGCGTCCCTCCGCCCTGCCCTGCCCTGCTTTGCCCTGCCCTGTTCTGCACCGCCCTGCCCTGCTCCAACGCGCCCGCGCACGCAGCTGACATCGCCCTGACTCCGGCCCCGAACGCCCGCCGAGGGGAACCCACATGGCACCAGAACCACCGCTGCTCAGCATGTCCGGCATCACCAAGTCGTTCCCCGGCGTCCGGGCCCTCGACGGCGTCGACCTCGACGTCCAGGCCGGTGAAGTGCACTGCCTGCTCGGCCAGAACGGGGCCGGCAAGTCCACCCTGATCAAGGTGCTCGCGGGCGCCCACCAGCCGGACAGCGGCACCATCGGCTGGCGCGGCGAGCCTGTCACGCTCCGCTCGCCCAGCGCCGCCATGCGCCTCGGCATCGCCACCATCTACCAGGAACTCGACCTGGTCGAGCACCTGTCGGTGGCCGAGAACGTCCACCTCGGCCATGAACCGACGGCCGCCGGATTCGTCGTACGCCAGAAGGCCGCACGCGCCTTCACCGCCAGGCTCCTCAAGCGGCTGGGGCATCCGGAGGTCGACCCGGCCCGGCTGGTCGGGGAACTGTCCGCGGCCCAGCGGCAGATCGTCTCCATGGCCCGGGCGCTCTCCCACGACGTACGGCTCATCGTCATGGACGAGCCGTCCGCCGCGCTCGACCCGGACGAGGTCGACAACCTGTTCCGCATCGTCGCCTCCCTGACCGCCGACGGCGTGGCGGTCGTCTATATCTCGCACCGCCTGGAGGAGATACGGCGCATCGGCGACCGGGTGACGGTGCTCAAGGACGGGCGCGCGGTCGCGGGCGGACTGCCCGCGAAGACGACGCCGACCCGCAATGTCGTGGCGCTGATGACCGGGCGCACCGTCGAGTACGTCTTCCCCGAGCGACCGGCCGCGGCGCCCGCCGGCGCCCTGGTCCTTCAGGTACGGGGGCTGTCCCGGGCGGGCGAGTTCGCCCCGCTCGACCTCACCGTCCGGGCCGGGGAGATCGTCGGCCTCGCCGGACTCGTCGGCTCGGGCCGCTCCGAGGTGCTGGAGACCGTCTACGGCGCCCGCAGGCCCAGCACCGGCCAGGTCCTGGTGGACGGCCGCCCGTTGCGGCCCGGCAGCGTACCTTCCGCGGTCCGCGCCGGACTCGGCCTCGCCCCGGAGGAACGCAAGGCGCAGGCCCTGCTCATGCTGGAGTCGGTCACCCGGAATGTGTCCGTCGCCACGCTCTCCCGCTTCTCCCGCGGCGGCTGGCTCGACCGGCGCGCCGAACTGGGCGCGGCCCGCGCGGCGACCCGCGAACTGTCGCTGCGCCCCGACAACCCCTCCGTACCCGTCCGCACGCTGTCCGGCGGAAACCAGCAGAAGGCCGTCCTGGCCCGCTGGCTGCTGCGCGGCTGCCGCGTACTGCTGCTCGACGAGCCGACCCGCGGCGTCGACGTCGGCGCCCGCGCCGAGCTGTACGCGGTCGTGCGCCGACTGGCCGACGAAGGGCTCGCGGTGCTGCTCGTGTCCAGCGAGGTCCCCGAAGTACTGGGTCTCGCGGACCGTGTGCTGGTGCTGCGCGAGGGCCACGTCGTACACGAGGCACCCGCCCGCGAACTGGACGAACACCGCGTACTCGACCTCGTCATGGAAGGAAGCCCGGCGTCATGACGCAGCACGCCTCCCCGCCGCGCGGCAGCACCGACAAAGTGCCGCCGGTCGGCCCCCTCCCCGCCTGGCGCTCCCTGGCGGCCCGCGCCGACGTCCGTACCCTCTCGCTGCTCGGCGTGCTGCTCGCGCTCGTCGTGGTCGGCGGCATCACCAAACCGGACGAGTTCCTCGACACCCGAAACCTCCAACTGGTCCTCACCCAGGCATCGGTGATCGGCGTCGTCACGGTCGGCATGACCTTCGTCATCACCTCCGGCGGCATCGATCTGTCGGTCGGCGCGATCGTCGCCCTCGCCTCGGTCTGGGCGACCACGGTGGCCACCCAGGACTTCGGCTTCACCGGCATCCTGTTCACCGCGGTGATCGTCGGGGTGGGCTGCGGACTGGTCAACGGCGTGCTCATCGCCTACGGCGGCATGGTCCCGTTCATCGCCACCCTCGCCATGCTGGCCTCGGCCCGCGGCCTCGCCCTGCAGATCACCGACGGCAAGACACAGATCGTGACCGTCGACGGCATCCTCAAGCTCGGCGAGCGCGACTCCTATGTGCTCGGCATCCCGCCGCTCGTCCTGGTGTTCGCGGTCGTGACGATCATCGGCTGGCTCGTGCTCAACCGGACCACCTTCGGCCGCCGCACGGTCGCCGTCGGCGGCAACGCGGAGGCCGCCCGGCTCGCCGGCATCGACGTACGCCGCCAGCGGCTCTACCTCTATCTGCTGTCCGGACTGTGCTGCGGCATCGCCGCCTTCCTGCTGATCATCCTGTCCGGCTCGGGCCAGAACACCAACGGCAACCTGTACGAACTCGACGCCATCGCGGCCGCGATCATCGGCGGAACCCTGCTCAGCGGGGGCCGCGGCACCATCACCGGCTCCGTGCTCGGTGTCCTGGTCTTCACCACGATCACCAATATCTTCGCCCTGAACAACCTGCAGAGCGACGTCCAGCAGATCGCCAAGGGCGCGATCATCGTCGCCGCCGTGCTGGTCCAGCGCCGTACCGCGAGCACGACCTGATCGAGCACGACCTGATGAGGAAGGGGTTCACCGATATGTCACACCTCGCCAGCCGCAGAGGGCTGCTCCTCGGGACCGCCGCCGTCTCCGCCGGCGCCCTGCTCACCGCTTGCACAAGCAACGACAGCAACGATGGTAAGGACGAGAAGCCCGCGGCGAACGACCGGCCGGCCGCCGACGACAAGCCCGGCAAGCAGGTCACCGTCGGGTTCGCCGGCCCCCAGGCCGACCACGGCTGGCTCAACGCGATCAACGACAACGCCAAGCGCCGCGCCGAGAAGTACTCGGACGTCACCCTGGAGATCACCGAGGGCTCCAACGACACCGCCGCGCAGATCGGCCAGATCGAGACCCTGATCAACAAGAAGGTCGACGTGCTGGTGATCCTGCCCGCCGACGGCAAGGCCCTCACCCAGGTCGGCCTGAAGGCGATGCGGGTCGGCATCCCGGTGATCAACCTGGACCGGATCTTCAACACCCCGCAGGCATACCGCTGCTGGATCGGCGGCGACAACTACGGCATGGGCTTCAACGCCGGCAGCTACATCGGCGAGAAACTCAAGGGCAAGTCGGGCGCCCGCGTCGTCGAACTGGCCGGCATCGACAACCTGGAGCTGACCAAGCAGCGCACCCAGGGCTTCGACGACGCGCTCAAGAACTACCCGAACATCGAGAAGGTCGCCCGCCAGGCGGCCGAATTCACCGTCGAGTCGGGACAGGCCAAGATGTCCCAGCTGCTCCAGGCCCAGTCGAAGATCGACGCCGTCTGGAACCACGACGACGACCAGGGCGTGGGCGCGCTGCGCGCCATCGAGCAGGCCGGACGCGACGAGTTCCTGATGGTCGGCGGGGCCGGGGCGCTCTCCGCCTTCCAGGCGATCAAACAGGACAACGGCGTACTGAAGGCGACCGTGCTCTACCCGCCGACCATGGCCGCCTCGGCGATCGACCTGGCGCGCGCCCTCGGGCAGAGCAAGGGCATCGGCGGACTCGCCGAGTACGAGATCCCGTCGTCCATCACGCTGTACTCGGCCGTCGTCGACAAGGACAACATCGACCAGTACATGCCCACGGGCTTCCGCTGACCGGTTCCGCCGCACTCCCCACGGCGCCGCCGCGGCGCCGACACGACGAGGACGACGAGGAGAACTTCCTTATGGGACAGCCGCAGCAGCCGGACGGCCCGGAGGCAGAAAAGCCACCGATCCGCGTCGGCATGGTCGGATACGCCTTCATGGGCGCCGCCCACTCCCAGGGCTGGCGCACCGTGGGCCGGGTCTTCGACCTGCCCCGACGGCCGGTCCTCGGCGCGATCTGCGGCCGGGACGGCGCCGCGGTCCGGGCGGCGGCGGACCGGCACGGCTGGGCGTCGGCCGAGACCGACTGGCGTGCGCTGATCGCCCGGGACGACATCGACCTGGTCGACATCTGCACCCCCGGGGACAGTCACGCCGAGATCGCCCTCGCCGCCCTGGCCGCCGGCAAGCATGTGCTGTGCGAGAAGCCCCTCGCCAACACCGTGGCGGAGGCCACCGCGATGACCCGCGCGGCCGAGGAGGCCGCAGCCCGCGGCCAGTTGGCGATGGTCGGCTTCAACTACCGGCGGCTGCCCGCCACGGCGCTCGCTAGGCGCATGGTCGCCGAGGGCCGGATCGGCACCCTGCGGCATGTCCGGGTCGGCTATCTCCAGGACTGGCTGGTCGACCCGGAGTTCCCGCTCACCTGGCGGCTGCGCAAGGAACAGGCGGGCTCCGGCGCGCTCGGAGACCTCGGCGCGCACATCGTCGACCTGGCCCAGTACCTGGCGGGCGAACGGCTGGCCGGGGTCTCCGCGCTCACCGAGACCTTCGTGAGGCAACGGCCGCTGCCCGGCGGCCCGAGCAGCGGCCCGGACACGGTGTCGGCCGCTGCTCGGGCCGCCGGCACCGGACAGGTCACCGTGGACGACGCCGCCCTGTTCACCGGCCGCTTCGCCTCCGGCGCCCTGGCCTCCTTCGAGGCGACCCGCTTCGCGACCGGACGCAAGAACTCGCTGCGCATCGAACTCAACGGCGAGCGCGGCTCGCTCGCCTTCGACCTGGAGCGGCTCAACGAGCTGTCGTACCACGACGGGACCGAACCCGGGACGCACGCCGGCTTCCGCCGGATCCTCGTCACCGAACCGGACCACCCCTACCTGGAAGCCTGGTGGCCCCCGGGCCATGGCCTCGGCTACGAGCACACCTTCGTCCACCAGGCCCGCGACCTGGTGCACGCCATCGCCGAGGGCCGCGCCCCCGAACCCTCCTTCGCCGACGGGCTACAGGTCCAGCGGGTGCTCGCCGCGGTGGAGGAGAGCGCCGAGAAGAACTCCGTCTACACCCCCATCGCGGTCTGAGGAGGACTCGCCAATGCCGCGCAGTTTCACGCTCTTCACCGGCCAGTGGGCCGACCTTCCCCTGGAGGAGGTCTGCCGCCTCGCCCGCGACTTCGGCTACGACGGCCTCGAACTCGCCTGCTGGGGCGACCACTTCGAGGTAGACAAGGCGCTCGCCGACCCCACCTATGTGAAGTCCCGGCACCAACTCCTCGACACCTACGGCCTCAAGTGCTGGGCCATCTCCAACCACCTGGTCGGACAGGCCGTCTGCGACGCCATCATCGACGAGCGGCACCAGGCGATCCTGCCCGCCCGGATCTGGGGCGACGGCGAGCCGGAGGGCGTACGCCGACGGGCCGCCGCCGAGATCGCCGACACCGCGCGCGCCGCGGCGGCCTTCGGCGTCGACACCGTCATCGGCTTCACCGGCTCCGCCATCTGGCACCTGGTCGCCATGTTCCCGCCCGCGCCCGAGTCGATGATCGAGCGCGGCTACCAGGACTTCGCCGAGCGCTGGAACCCCATCCTGGACGTCTTCGACGCGCAGGGCGTCCGCTTCGCGCACGAGGTCCACCCGAGCGAGATCGCCTACGACTACTGGACCACCCAGCGCGCCCTGGCCGCCGTCGACCACCGGCCCGCCTTCGGCCTCAACTTCGACCCCTCCCACTTCGTCTGGCAGGACCTCGACCCGGTCGGCTTCCTGTGGGACTTCCGGGACCGGATCTATCACGTCGACTGCAAGGAGGCCCGCAAGCGCCTCGACGGCCGCAACGGTCGCCTCGGCTCCCATCTGCCCTGGGGCGACCCGCGCCGCGGCTGGGACTTCGTGTCCGCCGGGCACGGCGACGTCCCCTGGGAGGACGTCTTCCGGATGCTGCGGTCCATCGACTACCAAGGGCCCGTCTCCGTGGAATGGGAGGACGCCGGCATGGACCGGCTCCAGGGCGCCCCGGAGGCGCTGACCCGGCTCAAGGCGTACGACTTCGAGCCTCCGACGGCCTCCTTCGACGCGGCCTTCGGCAACTAGCCGCTCCGCTGGGTGTGCCGCTGGATGTGCCGCGCTGTGTCGTCGCGCGTCCGCGGCCCCGTCGTGGCCGGTCGCGCAGTTCCCCGCGCCCCTTGTGGGGGTGGGCGCTGATCGGTTGTCTGCGGCGTCGTTGTGGCTGGTTGCGCAGTTCCCCGCGCCCCTTGTGGGGGGGCGGTGGGGCCTGACCGGACCGCCAAGGGCCCCTCCCGGCCCACCACTTACCCCTTTACCCCTTCTCCGATCTTCCGGGATGACGGCGCATCCCGGCGTACCGCACCCCGCCTGTACAACCAGCCCCGTTTTGGAGGCATTCGTGCACGGGAACGACCGCACCACCAGCAACCGCAGAAACGAGACCCACAGCCGACGCCGATTCCGCAAGGCGGTGGCCCTGCTCAGCGGGGCGCTGCTCGCGGGCGCCACCCTGAGTCTCACCGCTCCCCAGGCCGGCGCAGCCGTCGCCGACCCGGGAACCGCGGCGACCGAGGACTTCCAGCAGGTCACCCTCGCCAAGGGGGCGGCGGAGGTCGGCGAGCCCATGTCGCTCGCCGTCCTCCCGGACCGCTCCGTGCTGCACACCTCGCGCGACGGCACGCTGCGCCTCACCGACGCCGCCGGCAACACCAAGATCGCCGGCAAGCTCGACGTGTACTCGCACGACGAGGAGGGCCTCCAGGGCGTCGGCGTCGACCCCGGCTTCAGCGACAACCACTTCATCTACCTCTACTACGCGCCCCCGCTGAACACCCCGGCGGGCGACGCCCCGGAGACCGGCACCGCCGCCGACTTCGCCCCCTTCGACGGCGTCAACCGGCTCTCCCGGTTCGTCCTGAACCCGGACGGCACGCTCGACAAGGCCAGCGAGCAGCAGATCCTCGACGTCCAGGCGTCCCGCGGCCTGTGCTGCCACGTCGGCGGGGACATCGACTTCGACAAGGACGGCAACCTCTACCTTTCGACCGGCGACGACACCAACCCCTTCCAGTCGGACGGCTACTCGCCCCTCGACGAGCGGCCGGACCGCAACCCCGCCTTCGACGCCCGCCGCTCCGCCGGCAACACCAACGACCTGCGCGGCAAGATCCTGCGTATCAAGGTGAACGCCGACGGCTCGTACTCCGTCCCCGACGGCAACCTCTTCGCGCCCGGCACGCCCAAGACGCGGCCCGAGATCTACGCGATGGGCTTCCGCAACCCGTTCCGCTTCAGCGTCGACAAGGAAACCGGCATCCTCTACGTCGGTGACTACGGCCCCGACGCCGGCGCCGCCAACCCCGACCGCGGCCCCTCCGGCCAGGTCGAGTTCGACCGGATCACCGGCCCCGGCAACTACGGCTGGCCGCTGTGCATCGGCGACAACGAGGCGTACAAGGAGTACGACTTCGCCACCAAGACATCAGGCGCCGCCTTCGACTGCGCCGCACCGAAGAACACCTCGCCGCACAACACCGGCCTGACCGACCTGCCGCCGGCCCAGCCCGCCTGGATCCCGTACGACGGCCCCTCCGTGCCCGAACTCGGCGACGGCTCCGAATCCCCCATGGGCGGACCGGTCTACCACTACGATCCCGCGCTCGACTCGCCCGTGAAGTTCCCGGCGGCCTACGACGGCAACTTCTTCGCCGGTGAGTTCGGCCGCCGCTGGATCAAACGCATCGTCAGCGACGCGGACGGCACCGTCCAGTCCATCAACCCCGTGCCCTGGACCGGCACCCAGGTGATGGACATGGCCTTCGGGCCCGACGGGGCGCTGTACGTCCTCGACTACGGCACCTCCTGGTTCGGCGGCGACGACAACTCCGGCCTGTACCGCATCGAGAACGCCACCGACGGCCACTCGCCGGTGGCCCAGGCGGCGGCGAACCGCACCTCGGGACAGGCCCCGCTGAAGGTGACGTTCTCCTCGGCTGGCAGCAGCGACCAGGACGGCGACGCGCTCACCTACAGCTGGGACTTCGGCGACGGCACCACCGCGACCGGAGCCGGCCCGAGCCACTTCTACAAGAAGAACGGCACCTACACGGCCACGGTGACCGCCAAGGACCCGGGCGGGCGCACCGGCAGCGCGAGCGTCCAGGTCGTCGTCGGCAACACCGCGCCCACCGTCACACTCCGACTCCCCAAGGACGGCCAGCTGTTCAGCTTCGGTGACGCCGTCCCGTTCAAGGTGAAGGTGACCGACCCCGAGGACGGCAGGACCATCGACTGCTCCAAGGTCACCGTCAACTTCATCCTCGGCCATGACACCCACGGCCACCCGCTGACCTCCGCGCACGGCTGCTCCGGCACCATCCAGACCAGCGCGGACGGCGGCCACGACGAGAACGCCAACATCTTCGGCGTCTTCGACGCCCAGTACACCGACAACGGAGGCGGCGGCCAGGCCGCGCTCACCTCGCACGACCGCAAGGTCCTGCAGCCCCGGCACCGCCAGGCCGAGCACTTCAGCGACTCCTCCGGCATCTCGGTGATCACCAAGGCGAGCGCGCACGGCGGCAAGACGGTCGGCGACATCGACAACGGCGACTGGATCTCCTTCACGCCGTACGCGCTGGCCGACGCCGAGCAGATCACGGCACGCGTGTCCTCCGGCGGCGCGGGCGGCACCCTGGAGGTCCGCGCGGGCTCCCCGACGGGCAGGCTGCTCGGCACGGCGACCGTGCCGGTGACCGGCGGCTGGGAGACCTTCCAGGACGTCAGCGCCGACCTGTCGAACGCGCCGAGGGGCACCACCACGCTCTACCTCGTCTTCAAGGGGAGCACCGGTAACGGCGCCCTGTTCGACGTCGATGACTTCGTCTTCACCACGGGCTGAGAGGGGGCCGCGATGCGCTCGACCGGCAGACTGACGACCGCCGTCGTCGGGGCGGCCCTGCTCCTCGGCTGCGTGGCGGGACCCGCCTCATCGCACCCGGCACAGGGCAAGCGGGTACTGGTCTTCTCCAAGACCGCCGGATTCCGGCACGACTCGATCCCCGAAGGGATCACGGCGGTCAGGGAACTCGGCACGGACGGCGGATTCGCCGTCGACGCCACGGAGGACGCCGGCGCCTTCACCGCGAAGAACCTACGGCGCTACGACGCGGTCGTGTTCCTGTCCACGACGGGAGACGTCCTCGACGCCGCCCAGCAGCGGGCCTTCGAGGGCTACATCCGGCACGGCGGCGGCTACCTGGGCGTCCACGCCGCCGCCGACACCGAGTACGACTGGGCGTTCTACGGCGGCCTGGCCGGCGCCTACTTCCAGTCGCACCCGGCGATCCAGCCGGCCACGGTGGACATGGAGGACCGCGCCCACCCGGCGACCTCGGACCTGGCGCGGACCTGGGACCGCACGGACGAGTGGTACAACTACCGCTCCAACCCGCGCGAACACGCCCATGTCCTCGCCTCGCTCGACGAGTCCTCGTACACCGGCGGCACCCTGAACGGCGACCATCCGATCGCCTGGTGCCGGCACTACCAGGGCGGCCGCGCCTTCTACACCGGCGGTGGCCACACCAAGGAGTCCTACGCCGAACCCGCCTTCCGGCGGCATCTGCTGGGCGCGATCCGCTGGGTCATCGGCGACGCCCAGGCCGACTGCCGCCCGGAGAACGGCTACCGGCCGCTGTTCGACGGCACGTCCCTGGACGGCTGGCGCCAGGCGGGCCCGGGCTCCTTCACCCGGTCCGAGGACGGCACGCTGACCTCGGCGGGCGGCATGGGGATGCTCTGGTACGCCGGCCAGAGCTTCGGGGCGTACTCCCTGAAGCTCGACTGGAAGATGGACGGCGACGACAACTCGGGTGTGTTCGTGGGCTTCCCACCCTCGGACGACCCGTGGTCGGCCGTGAACAACGGTTATGAGATCCAGATCGACGCCACGGACGTACCCGAGAAGACCACCGGGTCCGTCTACGGCTTCCGGTCCGCCGACCTGAAGAAGCGCGACCGTGCGCTGAACCCGCCGGGGGAGTGGAACACGTACGAGATCCGCGTGGAGGGCGAACGCCTCCGCGTCTGGCTCAACGGCGTGAAGATCAACGATTTCACCAACACCGATCCGGCCCGGAGCCTGCGCGACGGACATGTCGGCATCCAGAACCACGGTGCCGACGACCAGGTGTCCTTCCGCGACATCCGGATCAAGGAACTGCCCGGCGAGGGCAGATAGAGCGGCGGCGGGCGGGGGACGCCGGACTCCCGCCCGCCGTCTTCGTCCCGGCCGTGCCGGGATTCGCGCACGACAAGGAGGCTGCCCATGTCCGCGTCTCTTTCCCCGTCTCTTTCCCGGTCCCTTTCCCTCAACCGCGTGGGAGTGTGGCTGATCGGCGCCCGGGGTTCCGTCGCCACCACCGTGGTCGCGGGCTGCGCCGCCGTCGCGTCCGGCCTGCACCCGCCCACCGCCATGGTCACCGAGACACCCCTGTTCGCCGACTGCGGCCTGCCGCCCCTCGCCTCGCTCGTGTTCGGCGGACATGACGTGGTCGACTGCCACCTGCCCAAGCGGGCCGAGCAACTGGCGGCGGGCGGCGTCCTGCCGCACGATCTGCCCGCCGCGGTCGCGGGCGAACTCCTCGCGGCCGAGACCGAGATCAGGCCCGGCGGCCCGGACCCGGCGGACACCCGGGACCCCAACGAGGTGATCGCCGGCTTCGCCGCGGACATCCTTGACTTCGTACGGCGTAACGCGCTCGCCCGTGCCGTCGTCGTGAACGTGGCGTCCACCGAACCCACCGCCACCGGTGACGCCCTGCCGCCCAGCTCGCTGTACGCGGCCGCGGCCCTGCGGGCGGGCTGCCCGTATGTGAACTTCACCCCGTCGACCGGTCTGCACCACCCGGCGCTGGCCCAAGCGGCGGCGACCAGCGGCCTGCCGTACGCGGGCCGGGACGGCAAGACCGGGCAGACCCTGCTCCGTTCGGTCCTCGGCCCGATGTTCGCGCAGCGGGCCCTGCCGGTCCGCGCCTGGTCGGGCACGAACCTGCTGGGCGGCGGCGACGGAGCCGCCCTCGCCGACCCGGCTGCTGCCGCCGCCAAGAACGCGGGCAAGGAACGGGTCCTCGCCGACACACTGGGCGGCACACCGCAGGGCGAGGTGCACATCGACGACGTGCCCGCTCTCGGTGACTGGAAGACCGCCTGGGACCACGTCGCCTTCGACGGCTTCCTCGGCACCCGTATGGTTCTGCAGACCATCTGGCAGGGCTGCGACTCCGCGCTGGCCGCGCCGCTCGTCCTCGACCTGGCCCGCCTGACCCTGCGCGCCCACGAGACCGGCCACACCGGCCCCCTGACCGACCTCGCCTTCTACTTCAAGGACCCACTGGGCGACGCCCTGTCGTCCCTCGGGGACCAGCACACGGCACTGACCCGGTTCGCGGAGCGGCTACGGGAGGGCGGGGTCCGGGGGGCGGGCCGGGCCGACGGTGGCGCAGTCGCGCGGCAGACCGGGGCGATCGGGGCGGCCGTAGCGGCCGGGACCTCCGGAGCGGTCGGAGCGTCCGGGGTGGCCGGGGCGTCGGGGGCATCCGGGGAAGCCGTCCGGGCCGACGGTGGCGCAGCCCTGCGGCAGACCGGGGCGTCCGGGGCCTTCGAAGCCTCTGGAACGGACCGGCCGGTCGGGGCCGCCGGGGCTTCCGGAGCTATCGGGGGGATCGGAGGGATCGGAGGGATTGGGGCATCCGGACCGATCGGGGGCGCCGGAACGTCCTGGGTGACCGGGGGAGCTGCGGAGGTGCACGGATGCTGAGGGGCGTGGCGTCCCTCCGTCGGTCGGTCGCGGCGGCCCGGACCGTCGGGGCGAGGGGTGGCCTGGTGGTTCGGATCGGTCGGGCCGAGGAGGTGCGGCCGTCCCGGCGTACTCCGCGGTACGGGGGCGGTGACGATGGCGAGTCTCTCTCGGGTCGGCCGGGGCGGGGGGCCGGGGCTGCGTCGGGTTCGTGGGGTGGTGTCGGTCGGTGGGGTTCCGGGCCGCGGGCGTGGGCGGAACTGCTGCGGCTGCCTGCTCTGTTGACCGTACCTGGTGATGCGTTGGCCGGTGCCGCCGTGGTCGCGGCCCGCCCCAGCCCTCGCACCCTGCTGGCCATCGGCTCCTCCCTGTGCCTGTATGCGGCGGGCATGGCCCTCAACGACTGGGCCGACCGGGACGAGGACGCCGTCGAACGTCCGCACCGGCCGCTCCCGTCCGGCCGTATCCGGCCGGCCGCGGCCCTCGCCGCGGCCGGCGCCTGCACCGCGGCCGGCCTCGCCCTGGCCGCCCGGGCCGGCCGGCCCGCGCTCGCAGTAGCCGCCCCGCTCGCGGCCACCGTGTGGGCGTACGACCTGGTCCTCAAGCGCACCCCGGCGGGCCCCGCGGCGATGGCCGCGGCCCGCGGCCTCGACCTGCTGCTCGGCGCGGCGGCGACCGCGGCCGCCCCGGGCGCCGTCCGCGGCGCGCTGCCCTCCGCCGCGCTGCTCGGCTCCCACACCCTGGCGGTCACGGTGGTGTCCCGACGCGAGACGACCGGCGGCTCCACCCTGGCCCCCCTGGCCGCGCTGGCCACCACCGCCGCACTCACCTGGTCGCTGACCCGGCCACAGCCCGGTCCGATCGCCACAGCATCCGCACCTGCATCCACATCCGCATGCGCGCCCACCTCCCCCTCCACATCCGCATGCGCGCCCACCTCCACCTCCGCGTCCGTGCCGGTCCGCGCCGACGCTCC